>DMKD01000405.1 GCA_003454605.1 Spirochaeta sp.
CCTGTAATAGGATAGGTGTATATCTCGAGAGCGCGTCCGCGGTATACCATGAAGTCCTGAATCTTTCTCTCCATAGCCTTTGCGGGACTGAGGGAGGTAACCATGATCTCATTATGCGGAGCCACAGGAATAAGTTTATCAAAACCGTAGATACGTCCTATATCTTCAATCAGGTCAGCATCAACTTCTACATCCTTCGTCGCCCTGTAGCTTGGCACCGTGACCTTCATCACCTCGCCGTCAATCTTTGTTACGTACTCTAATGAATCAAGGATACGTATAACCTCATCCTGCTCAAGACGGGTCCCGAGAATGGAGTTTACGCGGCTGAGGGTGAGATCAATCACGAGCGGTTCGTCAAGGATAAGCTTATCAGATACCAACGGTCCGACAACCTTCGCTTCGGGACAGCTCTCCTGCAACAGTTCGAGTATACGCAGCACGGTACGCTCAAGCTGATGAGAATCGAGCGATTTTTCATATCGCTGCGAGGCATCGGTTCGAAGCCCAAGACGGGTTGAGGTATGGCGGATTCGCGCAGGGTTCCAGTTTGCAACCTCGATAAATATGCGGGAGGTATCATCCTTTACTGATGAAGTGAGACCGCCCATGATTCCGCCTATCGATGAGGGGCCTTCTGCATCGCATACCATTGTATCGGCGGCGACCATCTTGCGTTCCATTTCATCGAGGGTGACGAAAACCGATTTTTCACCGTTGTCGCGGACAATAATCTTTCCGCCGCGTACCGTGTCACGGTCGAATATGTGGTTGGGCATTCCCTGCTCGAGCATTACATAGTTGGAAATATCAACGATATTATTGATCGGCCGCATGCCGCAGGCAGTCAGGCGCTGCTGCATCCACACCGGACTCGGCTTGATTGCCACATTATCAACGCTCAGCCCCAGGAATCCCAGACAGGCTGTATCGTCTTCAACCTTAATTGTTACCGGGGGAGTTTCATCGTTGTAGAAACCGCGCATTTTCTCTATCCAGGCCTCGTCAAAGGGCTTCGCCAGAGGCTTGTTAAATGCTGCGGCAAACTCACGCGCCATGCCGTAATGCCCCCAGAGGTCGGGGCGGTGGGTGATAGATTTATTATCTATATCAAGCAGAACGTCACGCTTGAGATTCATATATTCAGTCATTGGAGTACCCACCGGAGCGTCGGACGGCAGCTCAAGCAGCCCCTCATGACCGTCACCGAGCCCAAGCTCATCTTCGGCACAGAGCATACCTTCGCTCATGATACCGCGGATTTTCTTCGGCTCGAGAGTAAAACCGCCTGGAAGGGTGGTGCCGATCGGCGCAAAGGGAACCTTCATACCGGGGGCGACATTCGGCGCACCGCAGACTACCCAGCGTTCTCCGCTGCCTGTTTCAAAGCTCACGAGTCTCAGCTTGTCAGCCTCGGGATGGGCTTCCACCCTGGTTATTTCTACAACGCTGACCTGCTGCATATGGGCGTTTGTTTCTTCAACTCCCTCAACCTCACAGGTGGAAAGGGTGAATCTCACCCCCATCTCCTCCGGGCTGAGTTCCGGCAGCTCAACAAAATCTTTTATCCAGTCTAAACTTATCTTCATCAATATCTCCTAGTACGCTCGAAACTGTTCTGAAAACTGTAGATTACCGCTATGCAGATGGCGCACATCGTCGATGTGATAGCGCATCATCGTCAGCCTGTCAATCCCGAGACCGAAGGCAAAACCGTTGAACTCATTAGGATCAATTCCGCCGGATCTTAAAACGCTCGGGTGAACCATTCCGCAGCCGAGCGCTTCAACCCAGCCGACCTGTTTACAGACCGAGCATCCCTTGCCGCCGCAAAGAAGGCATTCATAATCCAGTTCAAAACCGGGTTCAACAAAGGGGAAAAATCCGGGGCGCAGACGAACCTTCAGTTCACTTTTAAAAATCTCGGATAGCAGCGTTCGCAGAAAGTGGATCATATGCGGGACTGCAATATCATGCCCGACCATCATCCCTTCAAGCTGATGGAAGGCGGCTTCATGGCTTGCATCGAGGGTTTCACAGCGAAAAACCTTGCCGGAACCTACAAACTTGAACGGCGGTTTTTTCACCTCCATTCCGTGAATCTGAAGGTTCGATGTGTGGGTACGCAGCAGATGCTTCTTATCTTTAAACCAGAAGGTATCCTGCATATCACGCGCAGGGTGAGATTCAGGAATATTAAGGGCTTCAAAGTTATAGTACTCATTCTCGATGTGCGGGCCGTCAAGAATATCAAAGCCCATTGAGAGGAAGATATCTTCAAGCTCTCTCGTTACCTTTGTCAGCGGATGAAGACCGGCAGCCTGCTGACCGCGGTCAGTGATTTTTTCAGTCCAGCTGATGTCCTGACGGTTCTTTTCGAGCTTTGAATTTATTGCTTCAAGTTCAATCACCTGGGAACGCTTGTCAATTGCTGAGAGCATATCCTGTTTAACTTCATTAGCCTTAGCTCCGAAGCTTTTTTTATCCTCTACGGACAAATCTCTCATTCCGCCCATAAGAGCATTTAGTTTGCCTTTTTTACCAAAGTAGTCAGCCTTAAACTGGGCCATGTCGGGCATAGCGGAGACTGAATCAATAAGCGAATCAAATTCAGTCTTAACTTCATTAAGTTTCTGAAGCATTTCTATCTCCTTAAATATTGTATGGGCCTGAGGTTAAAAAAAAAGCGGATTCCCCGTTAAGAGGAACCCGCCGTCAAGCCCTGTTGTTACTATTTCAGGGAAAACCGGTGTCCCTCCGTTTCGGAGTTGCTAAAAAAGAAAAAAAAGCTGAAAAAATTAAAACTGTTCCGGTTTTCCATAGTGATTTTATTATAGCGGTGGGCTGGATTTAGTCAAGACAAGCCCCCGCAGAAGCTCTATCTCTTTATGCCAGTTTCTTTTATCGGGAGTTTCTAAGATCAGCGGTATTCCATCAAGACGTGAATCATTCATGATAGCCCTGAAGCCCTCAATTCCTATCTGCCCCTTCCCCACATTTTCGTGACGGTCGGTGTGTTCACCCAAACCTCTGTAAGAATCGTTTAGATGCATTCCCCTGAGGTATGTCAGCCCTATAATTTGATCAAACTCGGTCATCACCCTGTTCCATCCCGCTTCGGATGAAATGTCATAACCAGCGGCAAAGATATGACAGGTATCAATACAGACGCCGATTCGAGATTTATCATCGACGCGTTCAATAATCTCAGCAAGCTCTTCAAATTTCCCGCCTATTTTATTCTTCTGCCCTGC
>DMKD01000381.1 GCA_003454605.1 Spirochaeta sp.
AATTATCCCCTACCAGAATCCATCAAAGGAATAGAAGTATATTACAGTTTTACTATCGAGAACCGATGAATCTCATGGTGTCTACACCACATAATAAAAACAAGGGGGATGTCTCAATACAGACATCCCCCAAAACAAAACACTTTTAAATGTATCAATACAATCCTGTAAACTGCCCTACTACAAAAACCGTCCCTGCTACGATCGCCGATGCGACAAATGTCATTACCACTCCTGCCACAGCCATATCCTTGATTGAGAAATAGCCCGCCGAATAGGGAATTACATTTGTCGGACTTGAAGTTACAAGAATAAACGCCATTGAGGCAGTAAGCGCCGCCGGAATTGTAATAGTCAGCGGATCGACGCCGAGGTTGACTCCGAGAGCAATCATTATCGGAATAATTATTGTAGCTGTAACTGAATTGCTTGAGAACGCGATTTTCAGGAATGATACAATCAGGATTACCAGAAACACCTGCATCAACGGATGAATCCCTCCGATTCCACCGAGAAAGACAACCGAAAGCCAGTTCGCCGCTCCGGTCTTATACAGCATCATTCCAATCGAGATTCCGGTGACGACAAGCAAAATGCCGCTCCATGAGACTTCTTTCTCTATCGTCTTCCAGGGAATTGTTTTAATTCCCGGCATAAAGAACAGGCAGGATGTTAGCAGCACCGGCATTGAGATCGGAATAGAAATCCCCAGCAGTGATTCAAATACCGGGGTGGTAAGCCATAGAACAACAGTCAACAGAAAAATAATAAGAGTAACTTTCTCATCCCGTGAAAAGATAGGAAGATTCCTGTAATCATCTTTCAGTTCTTCTTTGGTCTTTTTCAAATATTTCATTTCGGGCTTATAGAATATCATTAAAATAGCCCAACCAGGAACAAGAAGCAGCAGCGATGCCGGAAGACCGTATGTCATCCAGCCTATGAAGCTGACGTCTACACCTGCCATGTCTTTCAGAAAACCGATCGCAAGGGGGTTAGGTCCTGCTCCCGAAGGTGTTGCGATTCCTCCGATTGTTGCACCCCAGCAGATTGCTATCATCAGAGCCTTGCCGAATTTGCTTTTAAGAGGGATGACCCCCTCCTCTTTCAGGATAGCAGTCCCCAAAGGCATCAGCATTGCAGCCACAGCCATGTTTGTAATCCACATGGAAAGAAGTGCTCCGGCGAGCATAAAACCAAATACAATCATCGCTGTTGAATTACCTGTCTTAGACAGAAGGAATACCGATATCCGCTTTCCAAGCCCTGAATGGGTTATAAAGGCGGATAATATCAGAACTCCGATAAAAAACACAAAGATATGGTTTCCGAATCCGGCTTTTACAATCTCCTTGAAGGTATCAACACCCAGTACTGCCAGCAAAAATACACCGAGCATACCGGTAATATGAAAAGGGACAGCCTCAGTCATCCATAGTATGAGGGCAAAAATTAACACTCCCATTGCAATCTGGGCATCGCCTGTCAGCTCGGCACCGTTCACATGGGTAACAGACTCCGGCAGATTAAGTATCATAAAAACTGACGACAAGACTACTGCGACTCCGAAATATATAAGGCTTTTTGAGGTTGATCCTTTTTTCAACTCTTTCACAATTAGTCTCCCAACACTTCTTTAAGCAGTTCGCCTACGAGTCTCGGCCGCTTTGCAACTCTTGCACCGACAGATTCAAGCAGTTTGGTTTTATCAGCAACCGATCCCGAACCGCCGGAGACAATAGCACCTGCATGCCCCATCTTCTTGCCTTCGGGAGCGGTACGTCCACCCATAAAAACAACTACGGGCTTTGTAAAGCTTCCGTCTGCTATAGCTTCAGCAACCTCGTCTTCCATAGTACCGCCAAGCTCACCGATAACAACAACTGCATCGGTTTCAGGATCATTCTGATAATCCGGCAGCATCTCGGCAAAACGTGTAGACGGAACCGAATCGCCTCCGACGCCGATAAGCGTTGAAACGCCGAAGCCTGCTTCAACTACCATTGCAGTTACTTCATTTGTCAACGATCCACTTCGGGTCATAACCCCTATTCTACCGGGTTTATACACACGTTCGATCCAGTAGGGGAAAAACCCCATCATTGCCTGACCCGGCGAGATAACCCCCGAGGTATTACCGCCGATTACAACCGCCCCCTCGCTGAGTGCTGCAGATCTTATCTGGATTGCCTCATGTAGAGGAATACCTTCGGCAACGGTAACAATCTTTTTAATACCTGCATCAAGAGCCTCGAAAACTGCATCTTTTGTAAAACGAGGCGGAACAAAAAGCATCGAAGCTTCCGCCTCAACCTCAGCGACAGCTCTGCGGACTGTATTATATACAGGAGCACCGTGAACTGTTTGGCCTTCTTTACCAGGAGTAACTCCACCGGTTACCTGTGTGCCGAGGCCTATCATATGTTCAGTCCAGTAACTGCCCTCTTTTCCTGTTATGCCCTGAATCAGGACCTTTGTATCTTTTTCGATGTAAATACTCATGCTTTACCCCCTGCAATTGCTACTGCCTTTCGTACCGCTTCTTCGGTATCGAAAAGAGGTTCAAGGCCCGCAGCCTTGAGAATCTCTACCGCTTCTTCTTCATTGGTTCCCCTAATACAGGTCACGATTGGAACATCCGGTTTCAGCTCATTCATCGCCTCAACAATACCTTCAGCCATTACGTCAGCACGAGCTATGGTTCCGAAGGTTACTATCAGGATAACCTTGTTATCATTCTTGAGACAAAGTTCCATTGCCCGTTTTGCACGTCTGTAATTCGGCCCGCCGAACTCAAGATAGTTGGCAACTTTACCGCCCTCATCATTAATTAGGTCATATACGGTAGTAGTGAGGCCCGCACCGGCACACATCAGACTGATATCACCGTCAAACTGCAGATAGGGTATTCCGTCCACAGCGGCTTCAAATTCTGCATCGCTCTCAAAGTATTCCCTGCCCATTGAGTATTCGGGATATTTTGCCAGTACGGCATCATCTATAACAAATTTACCGTCTCCAGCAACAACCTTGTCGTCGGTAGTAATGAAAAGCGGATTTATCTCGGCAAGCTCGGCTCCGTATGCATCAAAGGCAGCATACAGCTGCATAATTACTTTACTGACACCCTTGCGTAAATCTCCTTCTAGTCCGAGCTGAAATGCTATATTTACAGCCTGAAATGGAAGAATTCCCCGGTCGATATCAACTCTTTCGCGGATTATCTTCTCGGGAGAATCCTTTGCAAGGGTTTCTATCTCAACACCACCGTCTGCACAGGCAATCACGAGAGCGGTAGCTGCAGCCGGATCAAGGGTAACTGAGAGGTAAATTTCCGATTTGATCTTCCCTTTTTCCACAACAAGAAGTCTGTCTACACCCTGTCCACAATTGTAGAGCTCAGCCGCATAGGATTCAGCCTCCGCCGGAGTATCGGCGAATTTTATAAGACCGGCCTTTCCGCGGCCGCCTCTTAAAATCTGACTCTTAAGAACGCAAGGATACCCTACTCCATCGAGTTTTGAATCAAATTCAGGTTTATCAAAAACAACACCCTTCGGAGTTTCAATTCCGAATTTTTCAAAAATTTCTTTTGCCTGAAACTCAAACAACTTCATATCTTTCCTCCTGTAAATAATCCCTGCATGGAAGCAGGTTAACGAGGTGAAGAATTGTAAGCATAGCTTATAATTCTTCAGAGAGACAAAAGTACAAGGATGTACTCTTATCTCTCCTACTTTCCGTGTTTTTTCCAGTACCCGCCGAACATCTGCTCATCTGTAGGTTTTACTACTGGAATCAGCTTTGAAAGCCAGGTAACATTCAGAAAATGTTTGTAGTTAATGTTTTCAGTAGTAACGTTCCCGCCCCATGTACCGCAGCCGAGTGTTACAGTCGAAGGCATTCCGTTAAAGAAATTACCGCCGTTCGCAGGAGCCTGCGGCTGGTTTACCATTATTCGACTTGATTTCATCTCAAGACCGAGTCTCTCAATATATTTTTCATTTGAAGTGTGAATTCCACATGAGTGACCGGTACCGGCATGGTCGGTGATGTCTTTCAGAAGCTGCAGCCCCTCGTCGAAGGTTGAATACTTCCACACGGCAATTACCGGGCTGAGTTTCTCATCAGCATATTTCTCATCGCAAACAGGCGACTGTGCCTCAACAGCGAGGATTCTGACATTCGATGAAACAGTAAGTCCCGCGTCAGCTGCAATATCCTGAGCTGACTTTGCAACGATACTGGGATTAAGCGCAATATGACCGTTTTTATTTTCTACCCACATCCAGTTCTGAAGGGTTTTCTTCTCTTCAGCAGAACAGAGATGTGAACCTTCCGCCGCCAGTTCCCTGATAACATCATCATAGATCGATTCGTGAACGATGATACCGTTCTCTGATGAACAGCTTGTAGCATTATCAAAGGCCTTGCTGAGCGCAACCTTCGCACATGCATCTTTCACATCAGCATCTTCGGCAATAATCTGGATAGAATTCCCCGGGCCCACACCGAAAGACGGAGTTCCGCTTGAGTAGGCAGCCTTTACCATTGCGCCGCCTCCGGTTGCAAGCACTAAATCAACCTCAGCCATCAATGCATTTGAAAGTGCAATACTAGGCTCTTCAATTATCTGAATAAGATCTTCAGGTGCACCGACCTTTTTTAGCCCCTGACGCATGAAGTCTACAGCCATCTTCGAGCAGTTCTTTGCCTTCGGATGCGGCGCAAATATCACCGCATTTCGACCTTTAATAATTGAAATGGAGTTGCTTGATGGAGTTGCTGTAGGATTCGTAACCGGAGTTAGCGCTCCTACAACTCCGACAGGTTTGGCATATTTCTTAAGTCCTTTCGCCTCATCTTCTTCTATCAAACCGACTGATTTAGCCTCTGGTGAAATTACATCCTTGAGTACACCAAGAACCTTTCCCTTATGCTTCTTAATCTTGTCTTCAACATTGCCCATGCCTGTTTCAGTTACAGCCGCTTCAGCCAGTTGTTTTATATTATCATCATCATAAACCTGCCAACCGACTGCAATGCAGACTTCGTCTATCTGCTCTTGAGTATAACCGGCAATCTGTTCCTGGGCTTTTCGCGCTTTCTCCAATAACAGGTCGATAGTCCTTTCTGTTCCTCTCATGTCAGATACCTCCAAAAAATGTGTGCTTGTCTATACAATTACACATTTATATCTAAATTTGTCAAGAGAGAAATTCAAGAAACATTCTAATTAAAGCTCAGCCGAAAGCAATCGAATCATTTATTCTTCTTTGAGAAGAAATATTCACCCGAGTTCGCTTTAAAGCGATAACGGCTGCCCCGATAGTAGGAATACAGCACCTCAATGGGGATTTCATCAGAATCATAGATAGTGCTTTCAAGCATCATGCATGGTTCAGGTTCTGTTATTTCAAAAATATCCATCTCGGGCTGCGCCGGCAGAACCGCATGGAAAATCTGGGTTGAATGATGAAGCTCGACACCGAATTCTTCAACCAACAGGTGATAGAAAGAATCTGTAAGCTGCATATCAAGAATTTTCTCAAACTCATCGTGAGAAATATAGCTTTTCTCTATTAAAACAGGTTCATTTTCAACTTTTTTTACACTTACTGTAAGAATTGCCTTCTGTTTAGGCCCCAGCTCAAGCAGATGAGCAATTCGTGCATCCGGTTCTACGACTTCCATCCTAAGCATTTCATGGATCGGAACTATTCCGTGAAGCTCCATATCGTCATTAAAACTCGAAATATTCTCAAGACCGTAGACATAGCCCTGAGGTTTTGTGGAAACCAGAATAGTTCCCTCGCCCCTCTTCCGAACAATCATTTTTTCAAGTACCAGTTCATCAAGCGCCTGACGGACAGTCATTCTGTTGACTGAGAATTTCTTCGCAAGTTCCTCTTCTGTCGGGATCTTGTCGCCTATCTTGATTTTTCCTCGGCCGATCATACCGAGCATCCACTGTCTTATCTGGAGATATTTCGGAATTTTACTTGTAGGATCTAATGCCATTTTTTCTCCTCATTGTTTGCTTATCATATCATTTATCGATATAAGTAGTCAACATTTGTATAACTGTATATATGTATAGACATTTAACCTTTTCAATGTTATTATTTAGGAATTATCGTTAAAACTACAACAGGAGGATTATGAAATGAACAGAATTAAATCTGTAGCAAAAGAAAAAACTAGCCTTAATAATTACGAAGTTGACAATATATATCAGTCATGGTGTCATCAACCGCCTCAATCACCGGCGCGTGTAGTGTCTGCAAAAGGCGTGCGTTTTACAACTGAAGACGGACGTGAACGTCTTGATTTCAGCTCATGCTTCGTAAGTCACAACATCGGGCACCAGGATCAGCGCGTTGTGGATGCAATATGCAAACAGGCAAACAAGCTCACATCCTTTGCACCGAGTTTTTCTACTGAACCGCGGGCGATACTCGGAAAAATGCTTGAAGACATCACCCCCGGTAATCTCGGCACATCGTTTATATCCCTAGGCGGAACCGAGGCAAATGAGGCTGCAATAAAGATTGCTCAGCAGTATACCGGTAAGAGAAAAATAGTCGGCCGCTACCGCAGCTATCACGGCGGAACAGGTGCATCAATGTCCGTATCACTCGGTGACCCACGAAGCTGGGCGGTCGTTACCGGAACCACCGACGTTGTTGCCGTTCCCCAACCCTACTGCTACCGCTGCCCCTTCGGCCACAAGTATCCGGCCTGCAACATGCAGTGCATTAAATATACCGAAGAAGTAATCAAACTCGAAGGCGGGGACGAAGCTATCGCCGGCATGATCTGCGAACCTGTTACCGGCGCAAACGGTATTATTGTTCCGCCCCCCGAGTACTTCCCGATGCTGCGCGACATCTGCGATAAATACGGCATCATGCTTATTGCCGATGAGGTAATGACGGGCTTCGGCCGCACCGGCAAATGGTTTGCCCTGGACCATTGGGACGTAGTTCCAGATATCCTCTCGCTTGCAAAGGGACTGACATCGGGATACTTCCCTCTCGGTGCAACAGTTACTACAAAAGAAGTCGGAAAATATTTCATGGATAACATGTTCAGTCACGGCGCTACCTATGCAGGGCACGCACTTGGATGTGCAACAGCTGCTGAAGTTATTAAAATCTATGAATCTGATAATTTAATAGAGAATTCTGCGACCCTCGGTAAATATCTTCTTGAAAAAGCGCTTGAGCTGAAGGAAAAACACCCGATAATCGGGGATGTCCGCGGTCTCGGCCTCTTCGTCGGTCTTGAACTGGTAAAGAATCAGAAAACGATGGAACCGCTGATTCCGATAGACGCCAAGATAAGGAAGGGGCTGAATCCTAAACTTGAACTTGGAAAGCGCCTCGGTGAGCTTGGTATGATGGCGATGGCGGCTAATCCAAGCAACGTTATCGCGATGGCCCCCCCGCTGATAGCAACAAAAGCAGACATCGACGAGGGCGTATCAATAATGGATGAAGCTCTTGAGGTGCTGAGAAAATATACAGAATAGGATAGGGAAAGGGTACGGTAGAAGGAAACCGTACCCCTTTTTTATATAAATAATTTTTTGGAGGATTTTATGAACACAGAAACAGCTGCAGTAGCTAATTCAGGATTGATGCTTCTACTGTGCACAATACCGATTGTGATTGTTACGATTCAGGCAATCATATTTCTTGTCAGGGCTTACCGTGAAGCCGGAAATATGGGAATTTCAGTGGAAACAAGAAAAAAAGTAATACTAAACAGCGCCGTTTTTTCAATTGTTCCGTCGCTTCCGATCATCATTATCATGGCTGTTCTGATGCCTGCGCTCGGCAAGTATCTGCCGTGGTTAAGATTGTCGGTAATCGGGTCAGCTTTTTATGAGAATATGGCCGCTGATATGGCGGTAAAAGCCTTTGGCCTTTCAGGTATCGCCGACACCGGGCTTACCCCGTCGATTTTCGTCAGTGTCACATGGGTAATGACCCTCGGAGTATTAATGTATCCTCTCGCGAATATCTTTTTTCTTAAACGATACGACCGCGGTATTAAACAGATGCAGAGCAAGGGCGGATTTATGGTGAAAGCCATACCGGCAATGTTTCTGGGTCTGATGGCTGCTTATGTAGGCCCTTATATAGCAAATTATAAAAACTACATGACTATTGTTGCAGTAGCTGCAAGCGGTATTTTAGTGTTTTCACTCAGCGCAATCGCCAAAAAAAGTGGTCAGAGCTGGCTTAATGAGTTTTCCTTTCCGCTTTCTCTTGTAGGCGGCATGGCTGCAGCGATCATACTCACCCCGATACTTACCTAAGGAGGTCCAAAAATGAGTACCAAAGAAAAAAAGACAAAGGTTGAACTATCAGCCTACCAGAAACAGATACATACATTCGGACGGGTTACAAATATAATTGCTGTCGCAGCTCTTATAGCGGTTCCGCTTATGCTTTCCTTAATCTCGGGAATCCCTATTGATTTAGGTTTAACAGTCAAAGGATTTATAGGAATAGGTTCTTTGATGGGAGTCATGGTAATCGTTGAGTTCATGAGCTACGCTCCGATACTCGGTGCCGGAGCTACATATCTGACATTCATAACCGGCAATACAATGAATATGAAGCTCCCCGCCGCAAAAAGCTCAGTCAGACTTGCGGGAGTTGAAGAAACTTCACCTGAAGCTGAAATTATCTCTACGATGGCTGTTGCCGTATCATCACTTGTTACGATAATAATCCTGCTTGTCGGACTCTTCGGTTTAAATTTCCTCCTGCCTGTTCTCCAGAATCCTGTACTAAAACCCGGGTTCGACAATCTCATGCCGGCTCTGATGGGAGCGATGGGACTTCCCGTACTCGTCAAGAGTCTTAAGGAAGCTTCGGTTCCTGTAATAATCGCTATTATCCTGACTCTTATAATGGGCTATGCAGCTTTCAGCCGGATAGTCTCTATGGCATTACCTGCTTTTATGGCGATTGCTGTCGCGTGGTCGTACGTAATTTATCGACGAGATTTAAAGAAGAAAGAACAGAGCTGACAGGACTCCACTGTGGAAGAAAAAAGGATAAAACCGGCCAGGCCACTTTCTGATGAGGAAAAGCAGCTGCTGGATTCGGCTGATAGCTTTGGAGACGAGCTGACCGAACTGCTGGCATCGCTCGTTCGTATCGATTCCCGGAATCCGGCCGAAGATGAATTTTGCGAGCGTTCGGAAGTTTTTAAGTTTGCTGATGGATGGATGAAAGATGCCGGAATGGATTCAAAACTATACAAGGCTCCGTTTGACGATGAAGGAAGGTACTACTACAACCTTGTTTCAGAGCTTAAGGGTAATAAAGCGGGCAAAATCCTGCAGTTTTGCGGCCACCTTGATATTGTCCCGTTTAATGAAAAAAAATGGGATGAAGATACCCCGCCTTTAGGCGGGACGATCAAAAACGGAAGGCTATACGGCCGTGGGGCGGCCGACATGAAAGCTGGCATTGCCTGTCAGATGATAGCAATGAAGGCGTTAAAAAACAGCGGGGTCGATTTTAACGGGAAACTTCAGATGTGGTTCACTCCTGATGAGGAGACCCACGGCAAATTCGGCTCAGCCTTTTTGCCGAAACAGTTTCCCGGGACCGTACATGCAGATGCTACGATAATTTCAGAGCCCACATTGCTGGCGCCTATGCACAGTCCTACTATAGGCATCGATGAAAAAGGCCCTTGCTGGGTTAAACTGACTTTTTTCGGTGTAGCAGGCCACGGCAGCATGCCGAAAAAAAACAGTAATGCGTTGAATAAAGCGGTTCGGTTCATGGCTGAGGCAGAAAGAAAATTAAGGATACCGAAAAGAAAGGTACCGATGTCTCTGTTCAGTTTTTTCAGATCGCTGATGACGAGATTCTCCATTTCCCAATTAAGGAAAATGGAGTTCTCTACAGGAAAGAAGGATCCGCTGGATAGGGACAAAATCAGTTTGTCATCTCTTTTTAAAACAACATATAGTTTCAACAAAATCAAGGCAGGTACAAAAACCAATGTTATTCCGGACACCTGCGAACTGGAAATAGACTTCAGAAAGATGCCGGGGCTCTCAACTCAGGAATTGTTCAATGCGGTAGCAAAATACTGCGGCAGGCTCGGTTACAGAATTAAACTGCCGGAAGGCTGGAGGAATATTCAAACTCATAGAGCGCTAAAAGATACGCCTGTTGATGTTGAACTGTCAATCATAGCCGAAAGCGAGGGTTCGTTCCACGGGATGGACAGCGAGTTCGGAAGATGCCTTAAGGGGGCTTTCGAAGCATTGTACGAGTCGTCAGTCGTGGAGATGTTCAGTCCTGGGTTTACCGACGGCGGAAATATGCGCGATGCCGGAATGAAGGATGTATTCATACTCGGCCCAGGGGGAGGACATATTCATGAAGCAAATGAATATGCAGAAATTGAGCCTATGCTGAATGTGATGAAACTCTACTTGTTAACGGCCTTCCGTTATCTCAATTCAAATTAAGGAGAAAATCATGAAAGAAACAATCTATATAAATGGAGATGTAGTAACTGTCGACGACAATAACCCTGAAGCGGAAGCGATTGTTGTAAGAAATGGTAAAATAATCTACGTAGGAGACAACTCCGGAGCAATGGCTTTTAAGAATGACAAAACCGAAGTTGTAGATCTCGGCGGCAAGACATTACTTCCAGGCTTTGTAGACGGCCATAGTCATTATTTTATGGCCGCCAACACCGTAAATTTTGCATCAGTAGCAGCACCTCCTGTCGGTACCGTTGAAACAATTGACGACATTATTTCCGTATTAAAAGTGGATATTGAAGCTGGAGATTATAAAACCGGCGATATAGTCGTCGGATGGGGATACGATGAGTCACTTTTAAAGGAAGGCCGCGTACCCACTAATAAGGAACTTGATAAAGTCTCGACAGAGCATCCAATTTATATTGCGCATGCGTCAGGTCATAAAGGGGTAGCCAACAGCGCCTTCCTTAAAAAATTCGACATCAATGAAGATTCGGTAGACCCCGAAGGCGGTCATATCGGACGTTACCCCGGCACAAAAACTCCCAACGGGACCCTGGAAGAGCAGGCTATGATGCCGATAATGATGAAGCTTTTCAGCAGTCCCGATCAGTCCAGGCTTGTTAATAATCTGAAAGCCGTGGACAAATTATATGCCGGTAGCGGCATCACAACAGCTCAGGACGGGGGATGGATGCCTCCGAGTCTTCAATTGGCCCGGATGGCCGATGAGCAGGGGCTTTTAAAGATAGATGTGGTCGGATACCCCTTTGTGGAAAGCAAGGATACTTTCGGGCTCATCGATGAAAATGAAATCGGTTCCTATAAAGGCCACATAAAGATGGGCGGAGCGAAGCTCATCCTTGACGGCTCTCCCCAGGCAAAAACAGCCTGGCTGTCGAAACCGTACCATGTTGCTCCTCCGGGAGAGGATGAAACCTACAGAGGTTATCCCTTTCATGAAAATGATCAGGATGTCGTCGAAGTTGTCGAAGAATGTCTGAAACGGAACATCCAGCTTCTTACTCACACCAACGGCGACCAAGCGTCAGAACAGTTAATTGCCTGCTATGAAAAGGCGCAGAAGAATACCGGCATCACCGACGACTTCAGACCTGTTATGATTCACGCCCAGACCGTCCGTGATGATCAGCTGGACCGCATGGCACAGCTGAAAATGATTCCTTCGTTCTTTCAGTGCCACACCTTTTTCTGGGGTGACTGGCATCTGGATTCCGTTCTGGGTCCCGAGCGCGGCGCACGGATCAGTCCAGTATGCTCTGCGATTGAACGCGGCATAACCTATACCCTTCATCAGGACACCCCGGTTATTCCGCCGAATATGATCTTCACCCTCTGGACAGCGGTCAACCGCAAAACCAGATCCGGAAGGACCATAGGAGAGGAACAGAAGATTACCGTGATGGAGGCGATAAAAGGAATCACTATCAATGGTGCATACCAGTATTTCGAAGAAGATACAAAGGGAACCATCACCGTCGGCAAACGCGCCGATATGGTTGTACTGGACAAAAACCCCGTCAAGGTTGCTCCGGATGATATAAAGGACATCAAGGTTCTTGAAACTATCAAAGATGGAGAAATCATTTTTAAAGCGTAATAAATCCTCCGTGTTACGGAGATTTTTTGCTTTGTTGCCCCCTCCTTCAGGGGGCGTTTTAATTTATAATAGAATCAGGATAGCCGATATCCTGAAAGGAACAGCTTATGAAAGACACAATTTACATTAATGGCGAGATTGTTACAGTGGATGACAATCTGCCGGAGTCAGAAGCAGTTGTCGTACAAAAAGGTAAAATCATCTATGTCGGAGACAATGACGGCGCCATGAAGTACAGGAAGGGCAGAATTAATGTCGTTGACCTTAAAGGCAAGACGCTGCTTCCCGGGTTTATTGATCCGCACAGCCATTTTCTTATGGCAGCACTTACTTCCGATTTTCTCGTACTGTCGTCTCCGCCAATCAACACAATTGAAACTATCGACGATATAGTAGAACGGATGAAAGCACGGATAACTGAACGTAATAAAAAATCCGGAGCTTCAATAATCGGCTGGGGTTTTGACCAGTCGCTGCTCAAAGATGGAAGAATGCCGACAAACAAAGATCTAGATCGTGTATCAACCGAGCATGTCGTAGTAGCAATTCATCAATCGGGGCATATCGGAGTGGCGAATTCATATGCGCTTGAGAAATTCGGGATTACAGCCAAAACCGAAGATCCGGAAGGCGGCCATATCGGACGCTATGAAGGCGGCCGTGAACCCAACGGCCTACTCGAGGAAACAGCCATGATGGAACATCTCATGTCAATCTTCCCCAAGCCTTCTATTGGAAACATTATAAAATCTTTCAAAAAGGGTACTGAGTATTACGCTCAATACGGCATCACAACCGCCCAGGACGGCGGTACTACCGATCAGACATTGATGCTTGTAAAAATAGCGCGACTGCTTAACCTCTTTAAGCAGGATGTTGTCGGATATTATATGATCCAGAAACCGAAACAACTTGATAAGCTTGATTGGGTTAAAACTCAGAATAAGTATAAAAAAGGTTTTCGTCTCGGTGGTGCCAAGTTTCTGCTTGACGGTTCACCGCAGGCCAAGACAGCCTGGTTGTCGCAACCATATCTTATTCCGCCGGAGGGCAAGGATAAGGATTATTGCGGTTACCCTATGCAGGAAGACAATGAGTTTGTGGCAAAGGTTTATGAAGAAGTGTTGAAACGCGATATGCAGATTCTCACTCACACAAACGGTGATCAGGCATCGGAACAATTGATAACGAACTTTGAAAAAGCAAAAGAAAAAACAGGCTGCACATCCGATACACGACCGGTTATGATCCATGCGCAGACTGTTCGCGAAGATCAGCTTGATCGAATGGCTCCGCTGAATATGATACCATCCTTCTTCCACGATCACACCTTCTTCTGGGGCGATTGGCATATCAATTCTGTTCTGGGCAAAGAAAGAGCCTTCAGAATAAGCCCTGTGCAGTCGGCAATAAAACGCGATATTACTTACACCCTACATCAGGACACTCCCGTTGTTCCGCCGAATATGCCGCTCACACTATGGGCTGCAGTGAACAGAAAGACCCGCAGCGGTAAAATAATCGGGCCTGAACAGCGTTCGACAATCCTTGAAGCCTTGAGGGGAATTACAATAAACGGAGCCTATCAATATCATGAAGAGGACTCAAAGGGCAGCATTACTTTCGGGAAACGTGCCGATCTGGTGATAATGGATAAG
This sequence comes from Spirochaeta sp., assembly GCA_003454605.1. Classification (GTDB taxonomy): domain Bacteria; phylum Spirochaetota; class Spirochaetia; order UBA9216; family UBA9216; genus Thalassospirochaeta. The sequence continues at coordinate 13,814 of DMKD01000381.1, forward strand.
AATCCGATGAAGGTCGATGCTGACGATCTCAAGGATCTGAAGGTTCTTGAGACTATCAAGGACGGTAAAACTATATATAAGGCTTAATTCAATAAAAATCCGTCGTCAAAACCGGCGGGTTTTACATCTCCACCCCGTGGTGTAGTTTATTTCCATCGGCCTCTATTATGACGCAATATTACTACATTCTGATAATATTACTATGTTCATCTTCCTGTGCTCTCTAATCGCTTCGATATTTAACACTGTTTTTCGAAAAAGAAAAAATGTAATCTTCACAATTTTGCTTCTGAAGTTACGAGCAAAAAACACCAGGCAGAAAATCCGTCACCAGAGACATTAAAAATCTGATTCTTGAGATGAAACAGGATAATTATCTCTGGGGTTGTAAAAAGATTTCCAATGAACTTAATAAAACCAATATTGATATTCACTACACCACTGTAAATAAAATTATCAGCACTTTTAGAAAGCAAGATCTTATTCAACCGAACGGTTCATGGAAAAAATTCTTAAAGATGCATTGGGATACTCTATTTGCAATGGATTTTATGA
>DMKD01000206.1 GCA_003454605.1 Spirochaeta sp.
CAAGCTTTGCAGAAGCCTTTAAACCGGCTTTACGATCGTTCCGGCCGAAAGCCGCCTCCATCTCACCTTCGAGCTCAAGCCGTTCTTTTTCATGCTCTTCGATTCTTCTCTCGATTTCAGATGCATTTGCCGCCGCGTTTCCGGAACTCCGGCGCTCTGCCCCCCTGTTTTTCAGCTGTCCGCCGAGTCTGGGCAATACAGGATATTTTGTCTTGAAATAGGATGAGAAGTTACCGTCATAAGACACAAGCCGTTTGTCGTCAATCTCAATCACACGGTCGACAAGTCTGTCAAGAAAATACCGGTCATGGGAAATGACCAGGACGGTGCCCTTGTATGATGATACAGCATGTTCGATGGCCTCACGACTCAGAATATCCATGTGGTTTGTAGGCTCATCCAGTACGAGAAAATTCTTACGGCTGTACATCAGCTTTGCCAACTGCAGCCGGTTAACCTCACCCCCCGACAGCACCGCCAGCGGTTTCTGCAGATCGATATATTCAAATAAAAAACGGGCGGCTATGCCGAATGCCGCATCACGCGTTATGGCGCCCCAGTTTCTGATTTCATCTTCGATGGTCAGAGCATCAGTGGAAAAGGCGGCAACCTGTGAAAGATAACCTATCCGCTGACTCGGACCTATTCGGAGCATCCGGTTGTCCCAGTCTCCATTGTGAAGCACCGCATTTATAAGGCTTGTTTTTCCGCTGCCGTTCGGTCCGACGAGGGCAACCTTCTCGCCGCAGCTGATATCAAGCTCAGCCCGGTTTAATAGAACATTCTCTCCGAAAGCAAGCTCAAAATCTTTAATCTGAATCGCTATGTCTGATTTTGAAAGTTCATCTCCGAAATCAAAATTAATTTTATCATCGTCTAATCTGGGCCGCTCAAGATTCCTTTTTTTCTCCTCAGCAAGTTTAGTTTTAGCATCACTAAGCTGTGACATTACTGATGCCGGAGGATTATACTGTGACATCGCAATGCTCTGAAGCTCTTTAATCTTCTTTTCAAGCTTCTCAACCAGCTTCCTGCTTGCCTCATACTCACTCTGTTCAATGATTGCAGATCGATACCTCGTGAGTTTATAATCGGAATAATTTCCGTTCGTTACCATAAATCGGCCGTTTTCAAGTGCAAGGATTGTACTGCAGGTTTTATCCAGCAGATAACGATTATGCGATACAATCAGGACGGATTCCTTAAAACCGGTAATAAATGCTTCAAGCCATGCAAGACCTAAATAATCGAGATGATTACCCGGTTCATCGAGTATCAGAAGCTCAGGCCCCGGGAGAATAGCTGATGCAAAAAAAACGAGGCTGCGCTCACCGCCGGAAAGGCTTCCCATCTTCTGATCCATTGAATTATTCAAGCCCAGCTTGCGGATTACCGATTCCACCCGATCCAGGGCTTCATAACCTCCGGTCGCATCAAATCTCTCGCTGCAATGCTGATAGGATGCAAGCAGCTTATCCATATCTTCATTCAAGCCGCTGCTCATGGCCTCAGCAGCCTTATTCATCTCTGCCTCAAGTACTAAAAGCTCTGCGGCAAGAAAATCTTCGATGCTGAGATCCTTATTATATTCCGGCTGCTGCGGGACATAACCTATTTTCAATTTGGGCTTGATTTTCAACCTGCCCGCATCGGGTTCAATCTCTCCCAGGAGCATACGTATCAGGCTTGTCTTGCCCGAACCATTAGGTCCGATAAGACCGTATTTCCGACCTTCGAGTATTCTGAAGCTGCCCTCTGAGATCAAATCCTTAGATCCTGTATGCAGGCATAAATTATCTGCAATTATCAATTCCATGACTTTAGTATATCAGAATATTTCTAATAAAAATGTTACTATATCCTTATGATTCTATTTAAAAATGGACGAATAATAACTCCTGATGGGACAGTTGAGGGACTTAACCTTCTTTATAACAGCGGCAGAGTAGAACAGCTTGCCCGCGACATCTCTGAAAAGGGACGGCGAGTCGTCGATTTGAAGGGCAAGCTCATTGCGCCCGGGTTGAGCGAGCTTCATATCCACGGATGCAGCAGATGGGGCTTTGAAGATATAGATCTTGATGGATTCCGGAAAGCAGCAGAGTTCCTGATGGGGCTCGGGATTACAACTATTATTCCTACCTTTCAATGGGACAGCAAGGCCGTTGCAAATGCGGCTGGTATAATAAAGGCCTATATACATGAAGGCGGCAGGATGAATATCCCCGGAATATATATTGAGGGCCCTTTCATTAATCCTGAGAAAAAGGGCGGAATCAGTCAATCAGCCCTTGCCCCACCCTCTATAGATCTGATGAATGAAATAACAAAAACCGGAAATGGCCTTATTAGGATAATGACTATAGCTCCGGAATTACCCGGAGTTGATGCGGTTTTGGAACTCTTAATCAAGAACAACATTCTTCCAGCCTTCGGGCATTCAGACTGCAGCCTGAGTGAAGCGGAAAATCTTTATGATTTCTGCATTTCCCGCGGTGTAAGACCGGGGATGACTCATCTATGCAACGCATCATCTCCAATGTCTCACAGGAATCCGGGACTTGCCATGCTGCCCTTCACACGTGACACCTACTTCGAACTGAATGCAGACGGCGTTCATATCGATGACTCAATACTCAAATTGATAAATCTTGCAGCATCTGAAAACAGACTTCTTCTGATTTCCGACGCTTTGATATCAGCAGGCTTACAGCCTGATATGCAGGTTGAAGAACACTTCACCTATTACGGAAAAGAAGTCGTTCCGACAAGCCGTGGAGTCCGAAGTAAAAACGAAGACATCCTCTCAGGTTCCGCCTCCCTTATTCCTGATGTAATTTGTCATTACTCTGAAATCACCGGACTGTCTATAGAAAAAACTGTTGGAACATTCACTCATAATGCCTCTGGATTTCTGGGACTAAACAGCGGAACCATAACTAATGGAAGCCTGACTGATCTGGCTGTATTCAATGAAAAACTTGAACTTCAGGAATTATTCCTTAAAGGTCAGAATTGATTTCTTATCTTTTTCCGAATTGTATAATAAACCTATAGATGGTTGAATGTTAAACTTCTTCGCCCATGATCACCTCCAACCCGTTCGGG
>DMKD01000265.1 GCA_003454605.1 Spirochaeta sp.
GGTTGATATAATGAAGCTGAAAAATGAAAACAGGCTGATAAAGAAATATATACCGATGACTGAAACAGCCTACTATATTCTGCTTGCTCTAAGCACAGAGAGACATGGTTATGGAATATTGGGACACGTGAAGACTCTGACTGGCGGCAGACTCATTTTAGGGGCCGGGACAATATATGGAACAATTTCAAGAATGGAGAAAGACGGTCTTGTGAACCCCGTTAGTGAATATGACAGAAGAAAGACTTATTTAATTACAGATATCGGCCGGGGTATTCTGAACCTGGAGATTGTGAGGCTTGATGAACTGCTGAGAAACGGCCGGGCGGGAGATAAAGCTCATGAATAAAACGGTATTTAAGGGATGGTGGGGCTGGAATCCATCGAAAATTGAGGACTACCTGGAAGATATGGCTTTAAAAGGCTGGCGCTTATCCGGTGTTCATCTGGCCATGACAATTTTTGATTTTAATCAGGATGATCCTGCTAATGTCCGCTATGCATTCGATTATAATAACAGACCCGATGATGAGTATATGGGGCTTATTGAAGACGATGGCTGGGTTTGTACTAATAAGAGTGCCGGCTGGATAATGTGGAAAAAGGAATATTCCGAGGAGAGGCCGCATCTGCTTACGGATAATCAGTCATTAATTGACAGGAACAACCGCCTGTTTCGTCTGCTGCTTCTGTTGGCTCTTTGTCAGATCCCAATACTGCTGATGAATTTCATCGACAGGGATTATTCTGAACACCGCCTGGTCAGCATAATAATATTATGCATATACATTCCTTCACTGGTAATTCTTATATTTGGCCTGATAAGACTTTTTATGGCTAACAGAGCTGTTAAAAGAGAAGGCCGAAGGTGAAGAGGTTAGAGATAAGGGTGATAATCATGACATACAGTTGTCGTATATAATAATCTATACTTCATTAACCAGGAGGAAGTATTGAGCTATTTAGAATTAACAGCTGAAAATATTGATGATGAACATATCTGCTGTGCCTTTTCTGATAAGAAATGTGTTGAGAGCTATAACCTGAAAAAAGACTGGCTGCGCGGAGAATTTAAAAACGGCTACCGTTTTTACCGACTGGATGAGAGAGCGAAGGTTTTTATAGAGTACGGTCCATCCGAATCTGCCTGGGTACCAATTAAGGCAGAAAATCTTTTCAATATAAATTGTTTCTGGGTATCCGGAAAGTATAAGAAGTCGGGATACGGAAAGGCACTGCTGGCCAGGGTGGAAGCTGAAGCACAGGAAGAGGGCCGTGATGGTCTGGTAACTGTGAGCGGGAAGCAAAAATTTCACTTCATGAGTGACGGTAAGTGGTTTCTGAGGAATGGATTTGAGATTGTTGATGAAACTGATTCTGGATTTATACTGCTTGCTAAATCATTAAGCGGAAAATATCAGTCTCCTGAATTCCCCGAGGCTGTTAAACTTGGAGCCTGCCCCGATAAAGATGGTCTGGTTGTGTATTACTCAAACAGATGCCCCTATGCTGAATATCATGTTAATAATTCACTGATACAGACCTCTGAAAAATATAATCTGCCGCTAAAAGTTTTTAAACTGACGAGTCTTGAGCAGGCCCGGAATGCGCCGAGTCCCGCAACAATATTCAGCCTTTTTAAGGACGGTAAGTTTATCACTACTGATTTGAGTATCTGTATGGAAAACCGCTTTTCGAAGGTTTTCGGAGGAGAAAAGCAATGAAACATGAATGGCGAAAGCATGAAAAGGGGCTGTATCTGCCGGGTGGAAAACCGCAGCTCATAAAAATACCGGAAATGAAGTTTTTCACGATACACGGTGAAGGGAACCCGAACAGTGAATCCTTCGCTGAACGGATAGCCGTCCTCTATCAATTGTCCTATGCTGTCAGAATGAGTCCGAAGGCAGGAATTGCTCCTGACGGATATTTTGAGTACACAGTTTATCCTCTGGAGGGCGTATGGGATATTACAGAGCAGGCGAAAAAAAATCCAAGTGCGAAGCTGAATAAGGATGAACTGGTCTACGATATTATGATCAGACAGCCTGATTTCGTGAGCCCGGATTTTGCCGCTGAAATAATTGAAAAAACAAAGAAGAAAAAACCGCAGCACTTGCTTGATGATGTTAAGTTTATGTCAGCTGAAGAGGGCAGCTGTATTCAGATGCTGCATACTGGACCCTATGATAATGAGCCGACTACCTTCAGCGTCATGGAAGCCTTCTCTGAGGAATCAGGTTTGATAAGAAAATCAAAGGTGCATCGTGAGATCTATCTCACTGACGCCCGAAAGACTGTTCCGGATAAGCTTAAGACTGTATTGAGGTTTCAGGTACTGGATAAAGGATGATGAGCTCAGGGCAATGTTTGAGCTGCCGGTTGAAGAGGGTGGTCTCGATGTAATATTTTCCTTCTATGCAGGATTTATTTCGCAGCAGTGTAAGAAATATCTTAAGCCGGGCGGCATCCTTGTTGCCAATAACAGCCATGGAGATTCCAGTATAGCCGCAGTTGATGAGGATTATGAGTTTATCGCTGTCCTGAAGCGGAACGGCCGTAGATTTTCCATGAGTGAGGAGGATTTAGACTCTTATTTTATCAAGAAAAACGGAACAGCTATTGATCTGGAAAACGTGATGAAAAAAATGACGGAAGAGGGTTTTACAAAAACCGCCTTCGCCTATGTATTCAGATTGATTCGTCAGTAACAGCAATA
>DMKD01000103.1 GCA_003454605.1 Spirochaeta sp.
CAGCAAAAACTGTGAACGTTATTAAACTTCCAGATTCACAGGCGGCCGCAGCGTCCACACCGGCAGCACAGCCGGAAAAAGTGGAACCGGATGAGGAAAGACTGCTGATAATAACTCCCGGTGCCTCTGTTCCCTACTTTGATCTCGATATCCTCTTTATTCACGCTCATCCGGATGACGAATCTCTCGATTTCGGATGCCTGCTGGCCCTTGCTGAAAAAGCAGGTTTAAAAACGGGGCTGCTGACATTTACCGACGGTAACTCCGGCCTTGATCTATATCCGGACAGACCTGTGACCGGAATCTATCCTAATCATTACATGGAGGGCGCCGAACTGGCAGCCATCCGTGCGGTGGAGCTTGCTGATGCCGCTGAAGCGTTAGGAGTTGATCTGCTGATACGCCTGGGACTGCATAATAACCAGTATAACAGTATTAAGGACGAGCGCCCTCCCGAGGATATAATCGGGATGTGGGGAGGCGAAGACAGACTGATTGAAACAATGTTCAGTATAATTGAAAAAACAAGACCTGAGATGATTGCAGCACCAGATGCCCCCAGTGAAGCCCGCGAGCATTTTGAGCATGAGGCAGTCGGCTACCTTGTTGCTGAAATCATGTCAAGATTCGAAATCGATGACTACAAGGCACCTAAACGATACATAACCTGTATAGATCCGCGGCAGCATCACCTGTATCCTGATGCATCAACAATTAATGCAAGCTTGAAACCCACAGACTCCGACAACCGCTTATCCACCCTGCGTGAAGTTCAGATTACTGCTCTGCAGCTGCATAAAACCCAGAATGATGCTGTTAATGCAGGGACCGGATTCCTGCCGAAATATCCTGCGGAGTACTATCAAATCCAGTACTGGCATTCCAATCAGAACTGGGACGACTGGATATCCGCTTTAAATAATTAAAGAAACTTGCCCCTTGCCTAATCGCCGATTAAAAGTAAAATAGAATAAACTGAAACCAATTCGGAGGCCTTAATGCGTTCCATATCCAGATATATCAGCATAACTTTTATCATTCTTGCTGTATCAGTTTTTTCATCATGCGGCTCGAAGTATATCGGTTATGGGGTTCTTTATATAGAAGATACAGAGAATAATCTCACAGCCGGAACAGTTTACTCTGTTATGCAGGAATCAGAAATTCGTGATGTCTACACTATAGCCTCAGATGAATCAAGCGCAGGAATTGATGTTGCCCGCTACATGCTCTCGTTTCATGAAAAAGAAACAGATGCAGCCGCCTACGCTGAAGATTATACGCAGTGGGTGGATCTATACGCTGTGACAGTACTTAACGGGCTGTCAATCAGAGAGGAAGCCGACGGAAGTTCAGAACGTATCTACAAACTCCGTAAAGGCCAGACTGTGAAAATCATCGGACGCGATTCCAAGATGGTTAATATTGCTGATCATGACGGATACTGGTATGTAGTTCTCACCGAAGACGGTGTATCAGGGTACTGTTTCGATAAAAATCTGAGGATATTCGATACCAAGGAAGCGGGAGCTGCGAGTTCGAATGTTCTCGATACCGACACACTCAGCCAGTTTCTTGACAAAGTCTACAGACCGGAATTTTTTCAGGATATGGTCAGAGACAACATGCTTAATCTCAATCGTTTTAAAACAACCCGTGGAATTTTCTCTTTCCCTGAAGAAAAAAAGATTTTGCTGAACATAGCTGAGCATCAGATAAGCTTTGACTATACCAATATTGTTCAGAACAGCAGCGGACGATTTATATTTGAAGGAAGTTCACTTCAGATTGAAGTTCGATCCGAAAAGCGGATAGCAGTATATTACAATTACGAAAACAAAGAATATGCCGAAGTAATGATCTATATCGAAAATATGGATGAGTTGATTGAGGCTGAACTCGAACGCAGGGACCTCTTGTTTGAGCAGTTTGAAAACCTTGATACAGTTTCCAGTACAGCCTACGGCAGAATATCCTTCGATCCCGAGCGGTCATTCAGCTGGGACAATTACAAACGGCTGGTTCCGAATGTTATTCCTGAGACTGCATCTGAAACCGGCAGAATCTCACTCGGATATTTTCCTGCGCCTCAGCTCAGAAACGAATATGACGGCGTCGTATCATTCTCTTTCGATAATGTCCCTGGAGGCGGACTCGTAAACTTCCTCTTCACGCTGTCGGATCTTGGTGTGAAACTTGTATATGTACCTCAATCTGATATAAATAAAGGTGTTGTCGAACAGGAGAGCAGCTCCCCGCTCGTACTCTTTATGTCCGGCGCAGGAGAATAGAGAGACGGTCGGCGAAATAAATGGCATTTGTTCAATTAAATAATATATCTCTGAGTTTCGGTGATCGTCAGATCATTGACGATATCAGTTTCAATATCTCACATGAAAGCAAAACAGCCCTCTCAGGCGGAAACGGCAGCGGAAAATCAACCCTGATGAAGATCATCGCAGGTCTTAATCAAGCTGACAGCGGCAAAATCATCAAGGATAAAACTTCGCGTATTGCCTATCTTCCCCAGTCCGGAATTACGCTCAGCGGTAAAACTCTGCTTGAAGACGTCGAAACTGCCTTCGATCATGTTCTTCCGATTATCACCGATAAGGAAAGGGTCGAACATGAGCTCTCCGGTGTAAGTGAAGAATCCGGCGGGACGGCTTCCAGACTCGAGCGACTGCATAATCTGCAGGAGCAGATAAATGACAGCGGTTATTATTCCAGAAAAGAGACGGCCGCCATAGTACTGACAGGTCTTGGGTTTTCACAGAGCGATTTTAACCGTACTACAGGTGAGTTTTCCGGCGGCTGGCAGATGAGAATAGCACTGACCCGGCTGTTGCTTTCAAAACCCGATATCATGCTGCTTGATGAGCCCACAAACTATCTCGACCTCGAAGCTCGCAACTGGCTTGAGGGCTACCTTAATACCTACAGCGGCGGTTTCATTGTCGTTTCGCATGACCGCTACTTCCTGGATTCGACAGTCACCGATGTGGCCGAACTCTTCAATGGAAAACTCCGTATTTATAAAGGAAACTACACCTCCTATGAAAAACGGCGGGAAGTGGAACTGCAGCAGCTGATAAAAGATTACACCAGGCAGCAGGACGAGATTGCAAAAGCAGAAGATTTCATCAACCGTTTCCGCTATCAGGCAACCAAGGCCAAACAGGTGCAAAGCCGGGTAAAACAGCTTGAAAAAGTTGAACGCATAGTACTTCCCGAAAGCATGAAGAAGATCAATTTTCACTTCCCCCAGCCTCCGCATTCAGGCAAGCAGGTTCTCAGAATCAGCAGTCTGTTCAAGGCCTATGGTGATAATAAGGTAATAAACAACCTCGAGCTTCAGCTTGAAGCCGGAGAAAAACTTGTCATAGCGGGAAAGAACGGTGCTGGAAAATCAACCCTGATGCGAATAATTGCGGGCATAGATCCTGATTATACCGGAGTAATTGACTACGGAAGCGGAGTTGCCGCCGGCTATTTTTCTCAGGATGTGGATAACGCACTCACCCCCGAAAGCAGCGTACTAGAAGAAATTGAATCTGCAGCGCCCACACATCTTATACCCGATGTCCGTGGTATGCTCGGAGCTTTTCTGTTCAGAGGCGATGATATATATAAATCCACCGATGTGCTCAGCGGCGGAGAAAAAAACCGGCTGTCGCTGCTCAAACTCCTGCTTCATCCCTCAAATTTGCTGATTCTCGACGAACCGACGAACCATCTTGATCTTCAATCGAAGCAGGTGCTGCTCAAAGCTCTGAAAAGCTATGAAGGAACACTCGTGTTCGTCTCGCATGACCGGTATTTTATCGAAAGGCTCGCAACCAAGGTAATCGAGATTGAAGATGGCAAACACCGTCTCTTTCCAGGTGATTATAGTTACTACCTGTGGCGAAAGGAGCAGGAAGCGGATGGCATGCCCCTTAGCGAATCAGGCTGCAGAGATGCAGGATCGGGTTCTGCTGCAGCTGAGCCATCAATTGGAGAAATCCGAAAACTATCGCATCAGGAAGAAAAACGAATTAAGAACCGTCTGCGTAAATTAGAGCGTGATGAGGAAGATATTATGACAAGGGTTGAACAGCTTGAGGCTGAAGCGGAAGAACTTGGAAAGCAACTGCATAATCCTGATGTGTATTCATCGGCGCAGAAAGCACAGGAAGTACAGCAGGCAATCGCTGAAAAAGAAGACCTTCAGGTTGAACTTATGGAGCAGTGGGAAAAGCTTGAGCTCGAGAAAACCGAATTGACGGAAGGCTCCTGATGGAACTCTTTATACACATAATTACACACAATATAGTTCCAATATTTTTCCTTATAGGAACCGGAGTTCTATTAGGAAAAATCTTCAAGCTTGATGTAGGGACATTGAGTAAGCTGAGCTTTTATGCTCTGATGCCGTTCTATGCGTTTACAACAATCTATACAAACAATCTCTCAGTAAATATGGGTAAAACACTGCTTTTTGCAGCATTGTTCCTGGTTTTAAATATGACTATCGGCTATGCTGCCGCTGCAATCCGGCGGATGAACAGCAGGAAAAAACACATTCTTGTAAATACAGTTATTCTATATAATTCGGGTAACATCGGCATTCCGCTGATAACCCTTATTTTTATGAACACAGCTTATTTGAATCAGGCACTCGTCATTCAGATTACTATAATGCTGACCCAGTCCTTTCTCGGTGCGACCGTGGGGTTTTACAATGCCGGCCGCAGCGAGATGCACTGGAGAGATTCTATTTTGTATGTGTTAAAAATGCCTGCAATCTATGCAATTGCCGCCGCCACATTGTTAAAGCAGGTTGACATTGACCTGACCCTGACATTTGTCTGGCCGGCTTTCATTTATCTGAAACAGGCTATGATCGGCCTGGTTCTCCTCACTCTCGGAATACAGTTATCTTATACTAAAATTTCGAGCAGGGATCCTGACGCTTTTATTGCCGTTGCTCTTAGATTAGCCGGCGGGCCCATCGGAGCTTTCTTAATTATAAAGTTATTGGGAATAAGCGGACTGATGGGACAGGTCCTTCTAATCTCATCGGCGGCACCGACAGCAGTTATGGCTGCACTCATAGCTATTGAACGAAATACCGAGCCCGAATTTGCATCTAAAACAGTAACTTTTACCACTATAATCTGTTCAATCACCCTCGTATTTGTCGTATACTTCTCTCGTATTTTATTCCCGATTTAAATAAACCCACAGGGAGGACAATTTGAAAACTTTAATATCATGGAACGTAAACGGAATAAGAGCAGCCGAAAAAAAAGGCCTCTTTGACTGGATGGCAGAAAAAAATGCTGATTTTGTTTGTCTCCAGGAAACCAAGGCCCAGATTGAGCAGCTGAATGAGACTTTTACCGAACCTGAAGGTTATAAATCATACTTTGCTTCAGCCGAAAAAAAAGGCTACAGCGGTGTTGTAACCTATGCAAAAGAAGAACCGCTTTCTGTTGAAACCCTGAATATTGAAGAATTCGATGCTGAAGGACGAAGCATCATACTCGAATATCCGGACTATAAACTTATAAACTGCTATTTCCCGAACAGTCAGGCTGAAGGAAAACGTATTGATTATAAAATCAGATTCTGTGAAGCAGTTATGGAGTATTGCGACAATACTGTGGCAGAAGGAAAGAACATCATTCTATGCGGTGATTACAATGTTGCTCATAAACCAATTGATCTGGCTCATCCCAAACAAAATGAAAAGAACCCCGGCTACCTGCCGGAAGAACGGGCCTGGATGGATAAATTCACAGACGCTGGCTACATCGATACCTTCCGTAAATACTGTCAGGATCCGGATCGATACAGCTGGTGGTCCTACCGGATTAAGGCCCGCGACAGGAATGTCGGCTGGCGTATCGATTACTTCTGTGTTAACCCCGGCTTTGAAGACCGGCTCGAAAATGCCGACATCCTCGACCAGGTAATGGGTTCAGACCACTGCCCCGTTGAATTGGTTATAAAATAATTCTGAGGTAGATAATAAAAATGAAAATCACCAATAAAAATCTGGGTAAGTTCATCGGCTTCCTCATCCTTTTTGCTGTAACCGGGACTCTTGCCTGGGAACTGCTTGAGGTCATACTCAACCTTGCAGGCCTCGCAATCAATCTCAGCGCCGGCCCAGTAGGTTTCGATATCGACATCATTTCAATTTACATATCGGCCAACCCCGGAACCCTCGCAGGAATCGCCCTGGGATGGCTGCTTTTCCGCCGTATTTAATGGAGATAATTCATGGATAATATTATTCTCGCGTCGGGCTCCCCCCGGCGGCAGGATATACTGCGACAGATGGGGTTAAGGTTCACAGTTTCTCCGCAGGATGTTGATGAAAGCTTCGCCGGCATGTCAGCAGATGACGAGGTGAAACGTCTTGCGGCTAAAAAGGTTCAAGCCTGCAAAAGATCTGCCGGGAACAAAAACTGGATACTAGGTGCTGACACCTTTATTGTCCAAAACGACAGCTTCATGGGTAAACCAGCCGATCGCGATGATGCCCGCCGAATGCTGCAATTGCTTGCAGACAATACACATACGGTAATCTCAGGCCTTGCACTCAGGATCCCCGGCCGATATAAAAGCGGCGGTATTACAACAGCTGTCTGCCGCACCGAAGTCACTTTTGCCCCCATGTCCGATGAGGAAATCGAATGGTATCTGGACACCGGTGAATGGCAGGACGTCGCCGCCGCCTACCGCATTCAGGAGAAAGCTGCCATGTTCATACACTCTATTACAGGCTCCTGGTCCAACGTGATGGGGTTGCCAATTAATACATTTTATGGCATGCTCAGGTCAAATAATTTTAACTTCCAAACCTGATTCAGATTACTTTTGATAATGGTTTGAGAAAAAGAGAAGGATGCGGGAGCAATCGGAAATTGCATAGCAATTTCAATTGCTCGGAAGAACCTTTGGTTCTTCATGGATGGGTTTTGCTGTAATTACAGCAGTATAGCTATTAAAGATCCCCGTAAGTACTCAGGAGGACACATTGGCAGTAGTAACAATGAAGAACCTGCTTGAGTCAGGTGTACATTTCGGACACCAGACCAAGAGGTGGGACCCGCGAATGAAGAAATTCATCTTTGCGGAAAGAAACGGTATTCACATCATCGATTTACAGAAAACTATCGTTTCAATCAAAGAAGCATACGAGATCGTTAGAAACCTCGTACACAACGGACAGTCGGTACTTTTTATCGGTACCAAAAAGCAGGCCCAGGCGGCAATTCAGCGTGAAGCTGAAAGATGCGGAATGTTTTATGTAAACAACCGCTGGCTCGGCGGTATGCTCACAAACTTTTCAACAATCAAGAAATCAATTCTCAGACTCAAGAAAATTGAGAAAATGGAAGTTGACGGAACATTCGAAAGCCTCACCAAGAAAGAAGTTGCAAAACTTAATCGTGAGAAGGCAAAACTCGAAAAGAACCTTGGAGGCATCAAGGAGATGAAAGATCTCCCGGGCGCCATCTTTATCATTGATACAAGAAAAGAAGCAATCGCGGTTGCTGAAGCAAAGAGGATGGGTATTCCCGTTATCGCTATTGTTGATACAAACTGTGACCCCACGGACATCGACTACCCCATCCCCGGTAATGATGATGCTATCAGAGCCATCACCCTTTTCACTCAGATTATAGCAAATGCAGTGGTTGAAGCAGATAATGAAATCGGTCTTGAGGTTATTGAAACACTTCAGGATGACGATGGCCCCGGCAGCGCACCTGCCGTAGAAGCTGA
>DMKD01000435.1 GCA_003454605.1 Spirochaeta sp.
GCTGTGCGATTCACCAAAAGTCGTAACTTTTAATATGGACTGGGGAATTAAAACGGATCTTAATGTCAGCAGTAGGGCAAAAAACGAATTGCATGAACAGGTATTGAAATTAATAAAGAAAGGCACCGGGCTTATTATCCTGGGTTGTACAGAATTACCACTTGCTGCTGAAGAACACAATTATCCGGGGACAGAACTTCTGGACCCGATGCGGGTACTGGCCAGAGCTCTTGTCAAAGCTGCTGATCCTGATAAACTGAGGTTATGATGTTTACATCGCTTGGCGACTTAAAGTTAATTAGAAAATCCATATCATCATATATTCATGAAACCCCGGTTTTGACGTCAAAGGTTTTCGATTCTACCTCCGGATGCAGCACATATTTTAAATGTGAGAATTTCCAGAAGATGGGTGCTTTTAAAATGCGCGGTGCAATGAATGCCCTGCTTTCACTAAGCTCCCAGCAGAGAGCTGACGGGGTTGTTACTCATTCTTCGGGAAATTTCGGCCAGGCGGTCGCACTTGCTGCGCTCAATCTTGATGTAAAAGCAACAATTGTAATGCCTTCTAATGCCCCGAAAGTAAAGAAAGATGCGGTAGCCGGGTATGGGGCATCAATCGTAGAATGTGAGCCGACTAACAAAGCCCGGGTTGCAGCTACTTCAGATATAAGTGCTGAGACGGGAGCAGTAATCCTTCATCCGTCAGATCAGAAAGAAGTAATAGATGGTAATGCATCGGCCGCACTGGAGCTTTTAGAATCTCAGCCTGATATAGAGGCAATTATAACCCCTGTCGGCGGCGGTCTGCTTGCAGGAACTGCACTCGCCGCAAAAGGATTAAATTCACGGATAGAGATATTCGCGGGTGAACCTTCAGGCGTCGATGATGCATACCGCTCATTACAGACCGGTGTGATTCAGCCGTCTTTGAATCCTGTGACTATCGCAGATGGGTTGCGGACTCAGCTCGGAGAGAATAATTTCCCAATTATAAAAAAATATGTGGTTGAGATTATCAGGGTGGAAGAAGATGAGATAATCAGCGCAATGAAGTTTATCTGGGAGAGGATGAAGATTGTAATTGAGCCGTCATCTGCGGTCGCAGTAGCTGCAGTCCTGAAGAATGCGATTCTGTTTAAAAACCGAAAGCTGGGAATAATAATTTCAGGCGGGAATGTGGATTTAAGTAATCTTCCATTTTAATCTATTGCAGATATCGCAGATATTGGAGATATCTGATGTTTTTCCACACAAATTACTAATCCCGGGTTATAATGCATTCAATAAAATAACACCTGAATACTTAACTATTACCGGGGCGTAAATGTGACCAGAAAAGAAATTGCACTTCAAACATTTAACAAAGGACGAGACTGCGATAAGGCTGTATTCAGCGCCTTCGAGAAGGATGAGAAAATCACTGCGAAAGAGGATAAGTATATCCATAACTGTGAGTTTCCAGGGCTTCCGCACACAAAATGCGGTGCTGTAAGCGGTGCTGGATGTGTTATTTTCCATTATAAAGAGAATGTGGGACATGAAGATACGGCTGAAGAGATGTGGTCTAAATTCAAAACTGAATTTTTGAAGCGTCACGAATCGATGAACTGTACCGAACTTCTAGGCTATGATCTCTCAGTTCGTAAAGACGCGATGGATGCTATGGAAAATGAGGCTATTATGAAAACCTGTCCGAAGTACATAGAAGATGCGGTTGAGATTCTTGAAGATATTCTCGGAACAGAGGTTTAAGCTCAGTGAAGAAGATGTATTACGATAAAATAGCCGATCTGATGCTTTTCAGCATCGATTTCAAAGAAGGTGATAAACTTATTGTTACTCTGAACCACGACTGCCGCGAAGCGGTCAAGAACCTGGTCTATAAGGCGTATGAGGAGGGTGCAGCCTTCGTAGCCCTCAGGTATATGGACGATTTTGTTAATGCCGCGGCCATCAGGGCAGGGAAGAACTCGGTGGACTATCCGGATTATTATGAAGCCTTTCTGCGTGAAACCTGTGAACCCGGTTGGAAATCTGTTAACTATTCGAGCTTCACCGAAGGAGATGTCTACGGAAAGCTTGATAAAGAGATCTCAACCCGGTTTTTTAAACAATATCAGGACATAATAAAGTACCGGCGAGAGAAAATTCTGAGCGGAGCAATCGCCTGGACTTTGACGTTTATTCCTACGGCATACTCTGCAGTTAAAGTTTTCCCTGACCTCAGTGAAGATGAGGCTGTGGCGGCATACTGGAAAGAGGTAATTCGTATAATGCGGCTTGATCTCGATGATCCTGTTTTATTCTGGAAGGAAAAGTTCAGGAAGGATGCTGAACGAAGTAAGTATCTGACCGGGCTTGCTCCTGAATACATCGAATTTAAGGGTCCGGGCACTGATTTAAAGGTTGGAATCAACCCGCACGTCTGATGGATGGGCGGTATGCATACTGCGCAAACCGGCGATGTTTATGCAGCAAACCTTCCGACTGACGAGATTTTCACCTCACCCGACCGGTTAAAAGTTGACGGCCGCGTCACCCTAACGAGGCCCTTTGTTATGCATCAGAATCTTGGTTCGATACCTATTAATGCCTGGTTTGAGTTCAGTGAAGGCAGGGTTATTGATTATGGTGCGGATGAAGGAAAAGACAGCCTTGATGCCCTCTTTGCACGGGATGAGAGGGCCCGGTATCTAGGTGAGCTAGCGCTTGTGGATCCGCATTCTCCCTTCGCTGAATCAGGGCTTACATTTTTTAACGGCCTCTATGATGAAAACGCTGCCTGCCACCTGGCCCTCGGGGCTGCTTATGTTGATACCCTTAAAAAATCCGGGGACTATTCCGAAGAGGAGCTGCTTGAACTGGGGATGAATGTATCATCCATTCATGAAGACATGATGATTGGCTCAAGCGAAGTTGATGTAACTGCCGTCTGTAACGATGGACGCCGGGTGGAGATTATAAAAAACGGCCGTTTTCTAATCTGAGTTAATCATCTCTAATGCATGGTTGAAAGTGGTACTCGGTCGCATAGCCTTTTCCAATGCTTCTTCATCAGGGAGGTAATAGCCGCCGATATCTACAGGTTTTCCCTGTGCTGCAAGCAGCTCTTCAGTAATCAGTTTTTCATTAGCAGAAAGCTGCTCAGCCAGCGGAGTGAATATCTTTTTAAGCTCAACATCCTTATCCTGTTCCGCCAGGGCCTGTGCCCAGTAGAGTGCCAGGTAAAAGTGACTGCCGCGGTTATCCA
>DMKD01000277.1 GCA_003454605.1 Spirochaeta sp.
AATATCAAAGCATTTCGCGATGACCTGTCTGAAGCGCGTTGTCCGGCTTCGCCCGAGGCAAGGTAAGAGTTCTGCGATGCTGCTTCAGGATCAACCTCGGCGAGGGTGTTCATGTATTCATTAGCCTTTTCAAAATTCTCAAGTTCATAGTAGCATTTTGAGATTGACAGCAGGATTGAAGAGTAGGACGCACCCCTGGCTTTTCCCGCCTCAATTATTGAGGTCTCAGCCCCGTGAAGGAGCCTGAGAGCGTTCTGAAACTCTCCCTTCATGAAGTAGACATTGCCGAGGTTTATCTTCGGCGGCAGGTAGTTTCTGTCCATCGTCAGCGCGGAGTTAAAGGCCTGTTCAGCCTTGTTATATTCACCAAGCTGAGCACATGTTATTCCAAGTTTGTTGTAGCTTCCCTTGCTGCCTTTTTCTTTTGCTGTGAGTTCGTAGTCATCGATAATTCCTGCTATTGACTTGTCGAGATCGGTCTTAAAATCCTGAATTATCTTAGTCCTGTCTCCGTACTGTAGTCCGAGGTCTTTTTCGGTCAGGGTAACCGGTCGGTAGGTCTCCTGTGCCTTACGGGTCCTGTTTAAAGCGCGGGCCTCCGGACTGTCGTCATAGGCTGTAAACTCTTCCACCCCGGTTCTCCAGGCTGTCATAAAATCAGCTTCTCCCATGAGGGTGATTTCTACAGGTACCCAGAGTTCTCCGTCAATATTGATTGTCATGGATTTTTCAGGATGAAGAAGCTTATAGCTTTTTGCGGGAGTTGTGGTTTTAAAGGCAGCGTAGATATGACCCGGCACGGTTATAAAGGCTGTTTCGATGCCGACTGCTTCAAGTAGACTGCAGAATAGTACGGTGAGGTCATCACAGTCTCCGGTAGAGCGGGTGAGTGTGTTTCGGGGAAGGCTAATGGAGTCTACAATCATCGGGTTTTCCTGAGCGGCCTCGAAGGGCGAGGTCGGGTCGCGCTGATAGAGTACTCCGAGTTCGCCGAGGGCATAATATATCTGAATAGCGGTCTGAAGCTCAGCACTGAAGCCGTTGACTGTGTAATCCTTACAGATTTGCCGTACATAGCTCGAATAGTTTCGAAGAGCGCTGTCTGCAGGAGTGATAAAAGCCGCGACTTTGTTGTCATCATCCCAGGTTAATGATTCCTTGTCGTAAAGATCATATGAAACCGGAAATTTCTGGTTCACAGGACGTGCGTTGTTTTTATATTCTACTATTATTTCACCGGTAAGCGGTGTTATTCCTTCTGTAGTGAAAATCTGCTGGTTGTAGATTGCCGGAATAGGTATTTCAACAATAGCTCCGGCCTCAATCAAATCGTATGATGCCGCCTTTGTCGGGGTATCCATGAAGCCTGCTTGAAAAAATGAGACTTCAACATCAGTGACATCTATCTTCTCAATATTTTTTATAGAGATTGATGTTACAGGATTCTTTGCGTAGAAACTCTGCATTGGTGCAAAGACTGGAGGGAATTCAAGGTTTTCGATTTTAATACTTCTGTATTCAGCCTGGGGTGCGTCAGGATCTTCACCGAATCGATATGAACCGCTGAAACCGACTCCGAAGGAAAATCCATCGAAACGCTCAATAGTATCTCCGAGATGGGTTGTAAACCTGAATGTGGGATAGGCGCTGAGACTGATATTATAGGTGAGATTTAGTCCGACGTAGGCCGCAAGATCTATAAGAAAATTTCTCTGTCCGTATTTTATTCCATCCTGCAATATATCGTCATAGATAACCTGTGAAAACCCGAGACCTATTTGTCCTCCTAATTCAATCTGTTTGTTGAACATATATCGATAAGCAGCCCCCATTTCACCATAGATCTGTGTATTGTTGAATCTATCATTATTATCTTCATTTTCAGTGCTTTCAGCGGCGGAGAGGTTTAGAATTCCTATTTTTGCGAATGGTTGAATTATCGGCAGAAAAGTTAGAGGGATGTGTCCTGAAACGGTTATATCTGTAGTCAGAAAATCTCCACCGTAATCAGTCCCAAGCTGAGGTGAGGGATTCATTCCTTTGTATTCAAAACCAAGGGCTAAAGGATACTTATACTTTACGTTGAGATCAACGTCATTTTCAACACTCTGAGCGTACAGATTATTAATACCGATCGCCGATATAGCAAAAATTAAGAGTAATACAATATTTTTTTTCATCGGAGAGCCTCTTTAGTAAAAGTTTATCACGAAATTTGACAAATTTCCACATTAAAAGACTCAGCTATTTTGATGTGCTGTATAGGATTATTGCTATTTAATTCATTTTGTAATCGGTTTTCCTAAGCTCTGTTGCAGAGTTCCCGTCGTAAATGTTGATGTAGTTTTCTGCTCCGGGGGACGCATAGAAAACATTACCCTCAAGAAGCGCTGCCCAGCTCAGATCCTTAAATATAAAGAGATCCATGACCTTGGCTCCGTTGGAAGGGTTGAATATCGTAAATGAGGAGTCTTTGTTAAGAGATGCCAGCAAGTTTCCGCGAAGTTTTAGAATTTTCGGGATACTGAATGTTTTTTCTAATGAGGTAAATCCGCCCCAGTACAACATTTTTACACCGCCGTAGCCGAGTGATGTGAATATCTTCGAGCTGTTAGAATCGGAGGTGAACGACGAACCGATATTCTCCCCGGGGAATGCCAGGATTGTTTCAGCTCTGTCATGATTTCGTCCCGTATGCTGTTTTAATACGGTCCGCATTACCCCGTTTCGTTTTTCAAATCCGAGGGTATACAGGCTGCGTGTGAGTTCATCATATTCTAGGTCGAAGACGAGAATATTGTTATCTTCAACCGGCACAGTTTCACCGGTTCTCGTATTGATGTGCAGCAATGGTGTTTTCAGGGTGGAGGAGCTGTTGCGTCCTGCGATAATATTCCGGCCGTCTATAAAATCAACTGTTCGGAGACCGTATGATGTATAATTGAAGTCCTCATCACCGCTCACGTAATCGATGATTTTGCATTCACCGTTTTTATCCAGAGTGAGCAGTTTGTTTGAATCGTACTCAGCCGATACCAGCGGGGCTGTTATATCGGTAAGAGCTGTCATCGTTCCCTTAACACTGTCGAATAAACGAATTGAGCCGCCGACCTTACTCTCAGATTCCCATATGATGAAATCGCTTCCTCTGCCGGCGCTAATACCGTATCTGCTGCCGCGGTCGGTGTTCTGGAACCTGGATGCAGTTTCTGGGTCTATTATTCCTACTGAACGATTGGTGAAGAAATCTGAAGAGATAGAGAGCAGCTTTCCAGGTGCA
This sequence comes from Spirochaeta sp., assembly GCA_003454605.1. Taxonomy (GTDB): domain Bacteria; phylum Spirochaetota; class Spirochaetia; order UBA9216; family UBA9216; genus Thalassospirochaeta. The sequence continues at coordinate 3,281 of DMKD01000277.1, forward strand.
GTAATCGCAAGGGCTGTTTCATTGATGGCGAAATCATTGATCTCAAGCAGATTATTCTCAGCGAAAAGTATAATATCATCCGAATATTCGGATTTTGTATATATGGCGCCTGTTTCATAGGCTGTGAAAACAATACCGTCTGCCGAAAGCATGGCAGTCGGAGCATTGAAATTCCTGAACTTCGTATCGTTCGGAAAACCGAATCCGCTTCCGGAGATTGAAGCAGAATGAACAGTTATATCTCTGGGACTTCTGGTTACCCACACAAGTTTATCAGTGGACTGATCAATAAATGAGGCAGCGAGATCCTCCGCCGGAATTGCCTTAATCTTCGATCCCTTAAGCAGATCAATCAACAGCAGTTCCCTGCTGCTGTAACCGGTCATATAGCGGCCGTTGGATGTAAAGGATATATTTTCAAGGCTCGGTATCGTTGATATTTTTGTTTTCCGGGTTCCATTTCTAAGATCCCAGTACTGGATCGAGCCGGAATTATTGTAGGTTAAAAGGGTTTTCTCACTGTCGGATATAAAAACTGATGAAACTATCCCAAAACCCTCGGGCAGAAGGTTCAGCTTATTACCGGTTTCGGAGTCGAGAAAAACAAGGCTGTCCCAGTCTGTCTTGCTGTAGACGAGAAAATTACCCTGCGGAGAAAACTTAATGAAAAGAGGCATTTCTGCAAGCATCTCTCTGAAAATAAGTTCCCCTGTCTGCCAGTTCCATACAGTCAGGTTGACAGAGTTTATTCCGTCGCCGGCTATAACAGCCACAATAGGCTTGCCGGGACATGCAGCTACCTTTCTAACGGGCATGTGTGAGATTTGAAGCTGGTATTTTATTTGACCGTCACTATTCCACACCTTTATTGTACCGTCATAGCTTCCCGACAGCAGCAGATTGTCTTCTTCAAGATAGTCAAGTGATGAAATGGTATCAGTATGTCCGCTGTTAACTAAAAAGCGGGGATCTTCAGCAAAGGCTGCGGAAGTCAGAATTGTAAATATAAGTAAATGCAAAGCAAGAAGTTTTCGCACCTTAATCCTCCAGGTAAACTCGGCTGACGGAGACATAGGGACCGTCGGTGAATAGTTTTATATCTTCATTTTCAAGAAGTTCATCAAGTTCAGATTCTATTTTACTATAAATTGTTTTAGGGATATGCGAGATGCCCACTTGATCAGGTTTTAATCCGTATATATGAAATACAAGGCTTTCATCATCTGTTCCGTTAAGTGATATACTGATATTGTCTGCATCAGCTTTTTCCAGAAGTCTGAATTTAATAATCTCAATAACTCTGTCGTCAAGTCCTGCACCGGCGATTACAATTTTTTCGACAAGCTCACGGTATCCTATCGCGACACGCTTTGCCTTTACCGCAATGTGTCCGCCTAGATAATTCCCCCGGTCAAGCTCCGGAATAAACTGAATATCGAGTTTATTTCTTTCATCAAACAAGTGTAATGCAGTTTCAGTTTTTAATTCATTTCCGCAGTTAGGGCAGGTGAAGGTCATGAACTCGCCTTCAACTATTTTTGTGTATACTTCAGGATCTGCGGCGAGATTAATCTCAGTATCTAATGACGATTCTATAGTATTGCCGCAATGACATGGTATTTTAATCATAAAAACCCTCTGCATCAGCCGAATAAGAAATTTAAGTCGCTGAATACAGCTAACAATAGTAACAGAAGTATCAGGAAAGATCCAATCATTTGGTAACGGTAAAGAGATTTAGTTTTAGGTGGTTTTCCTGTAATCAGCTCTGCGATATTGAACACTATCATACCACCGTCAATCACTGGAATAGGG
>DMKD01000291.1 GCA_003454605.1 Spirochaeta sp.
TCACCATGGTAGAGAGTTACTTTTATCAGCATGCCGGATAATACCGCGATGAGAATCCCGACCATGTAGAGTGAAAAAACAATAAGACCCGTTCGTGTCGGAAAAAATGCAGCTGCAAAGAGTGCATAGACAGGGAGCCTCGCACCGCAGGACATCATCGGCACCATAAAGATTGTAATAATCCGGTCGCGCCGATTATCCAGGGTTCTGGTGGCAAGGATTGCGGGAACAGTACAGCCGAAGCCGACAATCATCGGGACAAAAGCCTTTCCGGGCAGACCGATTTTCGACATAAAGCGGTCCATAACGAAGGCCGCACGAGCCATGTAGCCAGAATCTTCAAGAAGAGAAAGCATCAGAAACATGAAGAATACAAACGGAATGAATGATACTACCATCTGAATTCCCGCTCCGATTCCATCAGCTGCAAAGAATGAAATTATCTCAGGCGCGCCGAGGCGGCCGAGAAGCATTCTTAATCCGTCCACAAAGACCATTCCGGCGAGGGTATCAAACCAGTCAACGAAAATATTGCCTACTTCGATCGTCACAAAAAATACAAGCATCATGACTCCGAAGAAAACCGGCACACCCAATACCGGATGCATAACGACAGAATCTATAATATCGCTGACCGGCTTTACTTTTCGAATCCGGCTTACAACCTCCCGGCAGATTCCGTTAACCGCTCCATAGAGATAGTCGGCAATAATCATATCAGGCGTTTCTGTAAGAATTTTCTTAATTCCGTCTATCCCGGTTTCTATTTCATCATTGCTGAGCACGTCCTCAGCATTAATATTTTCAGTAATCCAGGGATCCTCTTCAATCAGTCTCAACGCCATCCATTTTGCATCAATTCCAAGTTCCGAAGATTTTGATCCAAGTTTTTCAGCCCAATCGGAAGCAAGCTCTTCTATTTCATTCGGATATCGCAGTTCGAGATCCGATACCGGGCTCAGCCGTGACTCTTTACTAATAAAATCCTTCAGCTTCAAAGGATCCTTCAGATTAATTGCACTGACGCCAATTACCGGGCATTTCAGATGGGCTGAAAGATGTTCGATATCAACAGCAATGCCGCTGCTGTCGACCATATCCATCATATTAAGTACAACCACAACAGGAACCTTCATCTCAATGAGCTGGAAGGTGAGATAAAGATTTCGCGACAGATTGGATGCATCAACAATATTGACGACCAGATCAGCCTTTTTACTGAGAACATAGTCTCTGGTGACCCGTTCGTCTTCAGAGTTCGCTGAGAGCGAATATATTCCCGGCAGATCAACGAGATTGTAATTTTCATTATTATGCTGATAACTGCCTTCGACTAGTTCTACTGTAACTCCGGGCCAGTTTCCAATATGCTGTTTCGCACCGGTCAGGCCATTGAAGAGGGTACTCTTGCCGCAGTTAGGATTGCCGGTAAAAGCAATAGTATAATCATTTTTGTTTGACATAAATCTGTTTAGCCATCCCGCGGCCGATCATTATCTGAGAGCCCTGAACATTTAGTACCATTGGACCAAGCCTGCTTGAGCGGATTACTGTCACTGCAGAACCGGGAAGCATCCCCAGATTAACGAGTCTCTGTCGCAGGCTTCTGCCTCCGATTATAGTCTCTACGACTGCTTTTTTCCCCGGCTCAAGATTAGATAAACTCATGATATTCTCTATATCCAAAAAGGTTCTCCTGGTTAATAATCAAAACCGATTATAATCTTAACTAAGATTAACAAATTTCCATTTATTAGTCAACACTAACAAACTGATCTATTGATGAAAACCCGATAGGCTGTTACATTTTCACCATGATTGAATTACTTTATGACACACCTTCACTGATTAAAATACTAGTATCCCTGGCCGCGATCATCATCACAAATAAACTGGTAAAAAACCAGATTATCGGTGTATTTATCGGAACTCTGATTCTATCAACGTGGTCGGGGCACAGCCTCGGAGGCATCAGTTCTATTGCATGGGAGCGTTTTTCTAATATTGATAATATCTTTCTGCTGATAGTCGTGTTTACAATCATCGTCCTCTCGTCACAGATGAAGGAATCCGGAATGATGGATGACCTCGTAGGGAGTATCACAAACCGGCTTTCACAAAATAAAGCAATGGCGGTTCTTCCTGCTGTTATAGGTCTTCTGCCGATGCCGGGCGGTGCTGTTTTCTCCGCACCTCTTGTGGACAGCTGTGATCCGGAAGATTCCATAGATCCGCTTCTCAAAACACGTATAAATTACTGGTTTCGGCATGTATGGGAATACTGGTGGCCGCTCTATCCGGGAGTTCTGCTTGCAATCGAGATTTCGGGCCTGCCGGTGCCGACCTTCATGCTGCTGCTTTTTCCCATCACTCTCGCATCAATTGCGGGCGCCTGGTTTTTTCTGCTGAGAAAGGCCGGAAAAGGCCGGCCGGTTGTAAAACCGTCAGGCAATGAAAAACGTGCACATATAGTCTTTCTGCTTTCGCCGATTATCATCGTCATGGGCTCATACGCCGTCCTCGGCAGCCTGATACCCGCCCTCAGTGAGTTTACCCGCTATCTACCGATTGCGATAGGCATTCTACTTTCGATTATTTATCTGCAAATCCTCAGACCGTTGAATGCCTCCAGTTGGAAGAAGATCTTTAAATCCAGGATATTCGTCAACATGGTTGTTCTTGTGGCATTAATTCGTATCTACGGAGCCTTCATCGAAGGCCGACTTCCGGATGGAACCCTCTTAATGGAAGCGTTGCGCGGAGAACTGGCAGCTGCCGGCATACCGGCCTATCTCCTGATCATGGTTATACCCTTTGTATGCGGCATATCAACCGGTATTGCGATAGGCACCGTTGGGGCTGCTTTCCCGATTGTTATAAGCCTCATAGGTCCGAACCCGGACTTTGCCCTGCTTGCATCCACCACTACCCTCGCGTACTCCTTCGGACATGTCGGCCAACTTCTTTCGCCGGTTCATGTCTGCATCCTTGTATCAAACGAGTATTTCAATGTCGGGCTTGGCAAGAGCCTGCTCGGAATAATAAAACCGGCAATCGTCGTACTCGCGGCGGGTTTCCTGCTGTCGCGGCTCTACACGATACTACTCTGACGGAAACAATATGAAAAATAAAAGAATACTGCATACATTTATAACAGCGCTCATCCTTGCCTTAGCAGTGCTGAGCTCAGCCTGCTCGGATGATAGAACAGCCGGTCTGTCGTTAAGCCCGCAGGAGTCAATTTTCGGGCCAGGGCTTACGACCGAACTAGTCCTGTCGGTCAGCTTTATCGACCCCGACAGCAATGAAATCAGTTTTAACCCGGGCAGGACAAACCTGAAAACCTTTGCAGAAACCCCCTCGGTTACTATATCTAACCCGAATATACGCCTGCTGTCGATTGATACGAAGCTTGATGATTCAGCCGTCGAGGCTAAAATAATTGTCCGCGCCTCGGATGCGATGCTGTCCGGAACATCCGCAGAAATCAATACCGAATGGGGCGGCTGCTCTGCCGGGGCGATTCTGTGGATAAGAAAAAATCCAGCCGATTACATCGATGCCGACGGCGTGGTAACCGACCCGGCCGCCTACGATGTGCTTGTGAATAAACAGCGCCGCCTGCCTGCCGGCTATATTCCGGTGGATCTTGTACGGGTTGAGGTTCCTACGATTCTTGTTTTCGAAGAGGTTAATCATCTGAGGCAGGCGGCCTCAGAAGCCCTGAGCGCAATGTTCGCTGCGGCCGAAGCTGAGCAGGGCTATAAACTGCTGGCCCGATCCGGCTACCGTTCTTATAATACTCAGGTGATGCTCTACGAGCTCAACGTTCGGGAGTATGGGGAGGAATACGCTAAACGGATCAGCGCGCGGCCCGGAACCAGCGAGCACCAGAGCGGACTTGCCATGGACATCAGCAGTCCGGTTGTAAACTACCAGCTGACCGAAGACTTCGGTGACACCGATGAAGGGAAATGGGCAGCAGAAAATGCCCACCGATTCGGTTTCATCCTCAGATATCTTAAGACTAAAGAAGATGTCACAGGCTACACCTATGAGCCATGGCATCTACGCTGGGTGGGTACTGAGCTTGCAGCCGAGGTTTATAACAGCGGTCTTACCTTAGAGGAATTCTTTTCAAACTAGCATTCACGACATTAATAATAGGATAATGAAGGATCCAGAAAGCCGCCTAAGTAGTCGCTGAAGTTGTGAGTAGGATCTGTATCCCTTGTTAATGCCATGAAATAACCGGGGTAAATCTCTTCATAGGAATCGTTGAAGAAATTCCTTCTTATAAGAACGAGGGTAAGCGAATCACCGTCCAAATCGTATGCGTACTCACTGAAATACATGCCCGCCCAGCCGGATATGGAAAAATAGTTTTCTCCGCACGACCAGGTGAAATGCTGGTTTCTTGCCTCATCCCAAATGATGTTATCATATGGGTCTCCCATCACGATTGTGCCGTTTTCTTCGATATCAAAAACGATATAGTTGTCGTTCCATCCATCACTCCAGCGCTCATAAACCGAACCATGCCAGAGCCCGGTTATATCCGTGCCCTCAGGACCGTCTGTTCTGCAGGAAGTAAGCAGGAGGACAGAAACAATGATAAGTAGAATTGATATCTTAAATAATCTATTATTCATACAGGTCCTCCTCGTAAAGTGAGCGCATAAAGAGAATATCATCCGTATACTCCATTACCTTCGTGAGAGTAAAGGTCGTTCCGCTGTAGAAGTTATCATAATCAAAATTAAAACTGACTCTATCGATGGTCATTGAAAATTGATCAGTCGTTATATCTGCCGTATCGTCCAGCAAAAACTGAAAATTTGCTATCCCCATGAATTGAGTAAATTTCAGAACTCCATCTCTGTTAAGTGAATAATTAAAATGAATCGGTACTAAAATATTATTGGTAGTTCCGAGGTCATCAGTCCAATCGGTTACAAAAACCCGGCCGTCCGGTCTGAAATCATAGTAACAGCGTTCTTCTTCCTTATCCCAGCCCTCACTGAGCCAGAGACCCGTTAAAGCTTTTGCTTCATCACCAAAAAATACACTGTTTACTAGATAGCATCCCGATAAGCAAAAAAGAATCAGCACAGAAACAACAGTCAGTAAAACGGTTCTTTTCATATAATATAATATCTCCTTTTATTTTTGAAATTAATCCCAACCCATAAGTGTAGTAAATCCGGTTGCTTCTTTAGTTAAAAGAATTCTGTCTCCAGGATTAAGAAGTTCGTATGAATCGTTAATGAAATTCCTCTGCAGCAATATTATTTCGAGGGTATTCTCATCTAGCAGATTATAATAAAACTGCAGATAATATAACTTTGTAAATGCCGTAATCTCGAGATAGTATTCATCGATTGACCATAAGAAATCGATCTCATTCTCATGGACCTTAGCAAAGACAGCGAGGTTATCTGGATCACCCATTCGCATGCTGCCATCACCGTAAAACTCAAGTACTAACGTCTCTCCTCTTGCGTCAAACCGGTTAGATTCGATAGTTCCGCTCCAGACACCTCTGATATCAATGTCGACGGTGTTCTTCGGGCGGCATGATGTCAGTGCGAAAACAGCCGCTATAATTATTAATAGGATAACAATTTTGCTGTATCTGTTCATCTTAAAACCCCTCCAGGAAGGTGCGGGCATCCAATGACCTTGAATCATAAGCGACTACACGTTCCATATAAAGGCTGTTATTTTCATATAACTGAGTATAGTCCATGCTTCCGCTGACCGAATCTACGGTTATATAGTAGGCCGTTTCTGTTGCTGAGTAATCTAAATCCATTGCGAATTTCAGATTCACAATTCCTGAAAACTGCCACATTCTTAAGTATTCTCCGTCAAAGGAGTAATAAAAGTAATTAGGTACAATGTTGTTATTTGCAGACTGCAGATCCTCTGTCCATTCTGTTATATATACCGTCCCATCCGCTCTGAAATCGTAGTAACAGGTGTCTTCTGAATCGGACGTCCAGGTATCACCGCTCCAGAACCCTATCATACTCTTAGATTCATCACTCAGAAGCAGTCCGCTGACAAAGGTACAGCTCGATAGTACAGTCAGGATAAAAACAGAAATAATGATAGTTTTTTTCATTAGCATATCTCCAATAAACTTTATGTTCTAATTTTATCACGGTAAAGTGAATTTTTCGACCTAATCCTCAATCAGATTAATAAGCATACAACTTTTAACCCTTCGCAGCCTCTTCAGCGATTATATCCAGACCTCGTTTTACATCACTGAAGTCTTGTGAGTAGTTAACCCTGATACACTGATGCCGGTGTTCCCAGGTCTCATCCTCTTCAGGCAGACCGAAGAAAAAATACTCGCCCGGCACGATGATCACGCCTCGTTTTTTCAGGCGGTTGTAGAGATTGACTGAACCGCTCCCCAGGTCTTTGAACCACAGCCACAGGAATATAGCGCCTTCGCTTTTATGTATCGAATAATCAAGACTTCCGAAGCTTTCTTTGATGTATTTAATTGTCTGCCTGGACTTAGCCCTGTAGTAGGGCATAACGATATCGCGGCTGATATCAATAAGGCTGCCGTCTTCAAGCATCGGCAGAACCATCTCCTGCCCTACTCCCGAAGGCGCGAGGCTTACAACAGCACTCATAGCCGAGAGCGCCTCTATCATTTTCTCATTCGCAACGATGATTCCGGTTCGCGTTGCCGGAAGTCCTATTTTTGAGAGGCTCATGCTGAGCACGATGTTCTCATTCCAGACGGGTTTCACATCCTCAAAGATGATTCCCGGAAAGGGCAGGCCGTAGGCATTATCAAGGATCAGCGGGATCTCATGTTCAGCTGCGAGCTCGCTGAGCCGGCTCACTTCATCATCGGTGAGTACATTACCCGTCGGATTAGTCGGCCGCGATGCTGTGATCGCATTAACACCATTCATGTTAATACGGTCAAAATCAACCTGATACTTGAACATGTTCGGCGCGTAGTCATTGATGCCGGGCCGGAAAGAAACGAAGGATTCCGGATCTATGCTCTGGTCGGCATAGCCTATGTATTCAGGCATCAGCGGCAGCAGAATCTTTCCGCTAGCGCCGTCGGGCATCCTGCCTGAAAGCATGTTGTACAGCAAAAAGCAGGAGGTCTGACTGCCGTTAATGACGGCTATGTTCTTACCGGTTACCGGCCAGCCGTATTCGCGGCTCAGCAGTTCGGCAAGCGCGTCAAAGAATTTGATACTCCCGATGGAAGTCCCGTACAGGCCGAGCATCTTCTGCAGCTGATCACCGTTCTTCAGAATTTCAGCCATCCGATTCCGCCAGATCTCATTCACTTCAGGGATCAGTGCAGGATTGCCTCCGCCGAGCATTATTGTACCTTCAAGACCCGCATATTTCCCCAGATCATCAACAAGATCCTTTATGCCTGTATCGTTTATAAATCGTTCACCAAATGCTGAAAACTTCATCTCTAAGTACTACTCCTCTACTCTTTCACAACCGGGTTGCGCAGAACCCCTATGTTTTCTATTTCAACCTCTACAATATCTCCGTCATTAATCGGGCCGACACCGCTCGGGGTTCCCGTGCTGATTATATCTCCCTTCTCCAGGGTGTACCATGAGGAAAGAATCGCAATAATCTTTTTAATAGGAAAGATCATCTGCCCCGTATTTCCACTCTGAACGACCTTGCCGTTGAGACGGCATTGAATATTAAGATTCTGCGGATCACCAATATCTGCTGTTTTCACAAGTACCGGACCGACCGGGCAGTAGGTATCGAGAGATTTCCCCCGATACCAGCCGCTTTTGTCACCTGTCTGCAGGTTTCTCTGACTGACATCATTAAGACAGGTGAAGCCCAGAATATAATCCATTGCATCAGCCTCAGCCGCGTTGCGGCAGTTCTTCGAGATGATGAAAGCCAGTTCAGCTTCATAATCAGTTCGCGGTTCTTCGAAATTATAGTCGTCTACAAATGACGGAATTATGATGTTCTGCTCAGCTGCTATGAGTGATGAGACCGCTTTAGGAAAGATTACAGGCTCGCCCGGAATCTCCGGCTTAAAACCGGAGGCAAGTACCGAAACGCTCTCTTCTACATGCTCTTTATAGTTAAGTCCGAGAGCGACAATCTTGCGGGGGTTTAGGGTATATTTTTCTTCTGAGTTAAGAATCGGAAGTTCAATCATGAAAGTCTCCTTCTGGTATCTTTATAGTTAAATTTTATATATTCTACAGTATTCAGGTGAGATCGTGTACCCATTTCCCTGATCTGATCCTCAACGCACAGAAAACAGATTTTGAAACCTCTTCAAGGCTTACAAAGAGGTATACGACATGAATGGGAAGCCCTAACCATATACCGGTAATAAAAGCAAGGACAACCCCGACACCCCAGACTCCGCTAATCTCCGTCACAGCTGCAAAGAAGGTATCGCCTCCCCCGCGGAAGATGCCTACTATCGCGTGAAGGTTGAAGCTTTTAAACGGAAGAAACCCGGCAAAGATGAGTATAATCAGGCCGGCAGATTTTTTTAGTTCATCTGAAACATTGAAAGCTTCCGGCAGGATACTGCTCAGAGCAGCGCAGATAACCGCAATTATCAGACCTTCAATTATTGCCAGACGGATAAATTTACGGCCGTTTGATTTTGCAGCGCTGTAATCTCCCTCTCCAATCTTTTTACCTGTTAAAACAGACGCCCCGGTTGCAGAGCCCATCAGCACGACAAACATCAGGTTCATTACCGCTTCGGCAATATTTACCGATGCGAGAGCCGAGGTTCCTATACGGCCGTAGACTATCTTGAACACAGTCATGCCCATTGCCCAGAACAGCTCATTTAAAATAACGGGAGAGGCTGTTTTCATAAACTTTTTAAAGAATGCCGCCGTAAACCCTGTGAGTTCTTTGAAACTTCCGGCCGCCGGATTATCTCTGCTGCCGTAAATTATTGCTATCATCAAAATGCATTCAAGACCGCGGGCAACAGCCGTCGCAAGAGCGGCGCCCTCAACACCAAGTTCCGGAAAACCCGCCTTTCCGAATATCAGCAGATAATTAAGAATTGTGTTTATTCCGAGCGCAATAACCGAGACGATAAAGGGCAGGTTTGCCCGCTCAAGGCTGCGCTGAACCTGGGAAAATGTTATAACGACAGCCGAAAAAAGATAACTAACCGCTACTACCCTGACGTATTGTGCACCGAGTTCAATTACCAGAGGGTCAATCGAAAATATACCGACAAGTTTTTCGGGGATAAGCAGAGAAAGAATAGTAAATGGGACTGCGCCGGCAAGACCCAGCATGATACTCAGACCTGATGTAAATTTAATACTGGCCCTGTCATTCTTTCCCCAGAACTGAGAGGTGAATATTCCGCTTGCACTTCCTATTCCGAAAAGCAGAAGGGTGTACAGGAAAAAAAGCTGGTTGCCGATACCAACGGCCGCAATTTCAATTTCGCCCAGCTGGCCGATCATCAGGGTATCAACAAAGGAAAGTGATGAGATTACAAGGTTTTGAAGCGCAACCGGAGCCGCAATCTTAAGAAGATCCCGGTATATAGGTACTTTAAACGGGTTTGCTGTTTTGTTCTGATGCATTAATATCTCCGGCCGGCGGTTATACCTTTCCCTTGCGAGCCCGTTCAGCCATTAAAATAAGGTTTCGCAGATCATCGATAGTCTTAACCTTCAGCCAATTGCTCAAAAAATCAGGAGCCTGCACAATCTGGGCAATCGCCATAAGGGCTTTCAGATGGAAGTTTCGCTCATCCTTTGAACCTGAAAGAGCAAACACAACATTTACAGGGGTTTGCGCGCCGCGGAACATTATACCTTTCTTTGAGCGGACTACAACTATATCAAACTGATTTTCTCCCTCTGTTACTATATGAGGAATAGCCAGTCCATCGTGGATGACAGTAGTCGATTCCTCTTCACGTTCATACAACATTGAAAGAAGATCTTCCTCGGTACAACCGTTATGACAGGATAATATGTTGGCGAGCATTTTGAACAGACCGTCCATATCCATCTCATCTTCAGTATCGACGATCTCTGCTTCCTTAATTATCATATCGAAGCGGTCTTCTACAATGCCGTCGCGCTCACGAAGAATTTCACGGAGTTCATCTGAGAGCTCAGTTGATTTAATACTGCTTGAGGTAATTCGTTCTACAACCTTGATAAGGGCCGATTCTTTTTTATCCCGCGATTGCGTATATATGAAATACCATAACAGAGATGCGACAAAAAAGATTCCGGTTATCATCAGCGGGATTTTACCCATTTCAAAGATAAGCACTAAATAGATTAACAATCCCGCTATCGGCATAAACGGATAAAACGGAGTCTTGAATGCCGGTTTATAGGTGACAAGCCTGCTCTCTCGCATCAGCACAACCGACAGGCAGACCAAGGCAAAGAGAATTAGCTTCATTGTAGAGGCAACCTTAACCAGGGTCTTCATATCAAGAAGAAGAATACAGGTAATCATGAACGCGCTTGTGAGCAGAATTGAAACCCAGGGAGTACCGCGCCTTAGCGATATCTTTGAAAAGAATCCCGGCAGCAGATGATCACCGCTCATCGCCAGAGGTGAACGCGATGATGCCATGAGGCCCGCGTTAGCTGTTGAAATAAACGCAAGCATGGCGGCGGCGGAAAGAATGTAGAATCCCGGACGTCCGGCGACGTATACAGCAGCATCAGAAATAGGCCGCAATGAGCCCGAAAAGGCTTCCGGCGGAAGAATACCCGTAACGATGAAGATAACCAGAATATAAAGAATAGTTACAACCGTATAGGCTGCAAACATCCCCGTTGGAATGGTTCGGGTAGGATTTTTAATCTCCTCGGCAACAGAAGCAATTTTTGTCAAACCGCCGTATGATATGAAGATCATGCCTATAGCAGAAATAAAATCACGGATGCTGTCTCCGGTATAAAAGGTCTGAAAATGATTGATATCTACCTTCGGTGCTCCACCGATTACAAATGCAACAAGGATGGCCAGAAGAGCGCTTACAATTATAACCTGAATGCGGCCGCTTTCCTTAACACTCATGATGTTCAATACAGTAAACAGAAGGGTAAAACCGACGGCAATCATCTTAACCATCATCGGTGAGTATACAGGTACTAAAGGTTCAAGAAAAATTCCGATGCCGACGAGGGCAAAGGCTGATTTCAAGCTTAAGGAGAACCATGATGCGAAGCCAGCGAAGGTGCCGAACAGCGGTCCGAAACTCCGATTTATATAAAAATAGACTCCGCCCGATTTCGGCATTGCCGTTGATAGTTCGGTCTTGGCAAACATTGCAGGAATAACAAAAAGGGATGCTAGAAAATATGCGGCAATAACTGCCGGGCCGACCTCAGCAAAAACTAGAGACGGCAGAACAAAGAGACCCGAGCTTATCATTGCTCCGGATGAAATAGAGAATACTTCTTTAAAACCAAGCTGCTTATTTAATTCCATACTTCATAATAATACGGTTTACAGCCTTAAGATAGCGAATTCAGCCCGAAATTAGATAATATCGGCTAACTGATAAGACAGTTCCTGCACCGTCCTATCAGGTCGGTACGTCCTGCTTTTTGAAGCGCTTTGATTACAATTTTTCTATTCCCGGGCTTATGGAAATGGAGGAGAGCACGCTGCATATTCTTTTCTTCCGCTGATTTAGCGGTGTAAACCTTCTTTTTCGTAAACGGATCGATACCCGTGTAATAGATGCAGGTCGAAAGACTTGCAGGTGTGGGGTAGAAATCCTGGACCTGATCAGGGATAAATCTCTGCTTTTTCAGATACAGGGCTAGTTCAATTGCTTCATTGAGGCTGGAACCGGGATGACTGGAAATGAGATAGGGGATGATGTACTGTTTTTTTCCAAGCCGTTCGTTTTCTGATTCAAATGCCTTCACAAAACGCTGATAAACTGCATTCTTCGGTTTTTTCATCTGATTAAGTACCCCGTCGGCTACATGCTCCGGTGCAGTTTTCAACTGGCCGCTTACATGATATTCACATAGTTCATTCAGAAATCCGGAGCCCGAAGTTTTTCTGCCGCTTTTGCCTTTGCGCTCATCATCGACCGCCGACATCAGATAATCAAAGCGGATCCCCGATCTTATGAAAACCCGTTTCACCCCGTCGATGGATCTGAGATCCTGCAGCAGATGGAGATAGTCGCTGTGATCCGTATCGAGGTTGGGACAGGGTTCGGGAAAGAGACATTCCCTGTCCTCACATGCGCCGGATCTGGCCTGTTTCTCGCAGGCCGGATGAAAGAAGTTCGCAGTCGGTCCTCCGACATCATGGATTATCCCCTTAAAGCCCGGAAGCGCCGTCATCGCTTTCGCCTCATTCACGACCGATTCGCTGCTGCGCGCCTGGATGATTCTTCCCTGGTGGAAAGCGAGCGAACAGAATGAGCAGCCGCCGAAGCAGCCGCGATTGACCGTAAGACTGAACTCGACCTCATTCAGCGCGGGTATACCGCCGGCAGACTCATAGTTTGGATGGGCACGCCTTGTGAAGGGCAGGCTGTATATTCCGTCAAGCTCAGACACCCTCAGCGGCATCGCCGGCGGGTTCTGAACTACAAGCTGTGCGTCGGTCGGTTCAAGCAGAGTCTTTGCTGAGAAGGGGTTGGTGTTTTTATAACGTATGACAAAGCTGTCTGCGAATGAGTCGGTTGAAGCATTGACATCCGCGAAGGAGGGCAGGGTGATGCTCTGCCGCAGGTCATCGGTCTCCTGCGCCTCACGGCCGCCGAGGCGGTAGACCGTACCGGCAATGTCTCGAAGCGACCTGATATCAGCCCCGTCGGCAAGTCTTCGCGAGATTTCAATTATCTGCTTTTCGGCCATTCCGTAAACAAGCAGGTCGGCCTTCGAATCAATGAGGATCGAGCGGCGCAGTTTATCGCTCCAGTAGTCGTAATGGCTGAGTCTCCGCAATGATGCCTCGATTCCGCCGAGGATTACCGGAACGCCCTTGTATGCCTGTCGCGCTGCGGCAGTGTAGGCTATCAATGAACGGTCCGGCCGCAGTCCGGTCTTTCCGCCGGGAGAATAGGAGTCTGTGCGCCGCCGCTTTTTAGAACTGGAATAATGGTTAACCATCGAATCAAGGTTCCCCGATGTTATGAGAAAACCGTGTTCCGGCCGGCCCAGGACTTTGAAGGCCTCCGGCTCTTTCCAGTCCGGCTGCGCGATTATCCCCACCCTGAACCCCTGAGCCTCCAGAATTCGTCCGATTACCGCCGCCCCGAATGAAGGGTGATCGACATAGGCGTCGCCGGTGATGATGATGAATTCACAGCTTTTCCAGCCGCGATCATCCATATTTTTTCTGTTTACCGCTAGAAAGCTATTACTACCGGGAAATTTACTCATTGACATGAATTTTATTTTTCCATAAAATGAATAAAATATCTATGCTACTCCTCTTTTTTCTTATTTGACTTGTGGTATCCTGTATATTACATTATAATAAGTATATTCTTATCTATCTAGTAATTAACTCATGCTTAATAAGTTATATGCAATACACATAAAGAGGATTTTATATTGGTAAAGAAAGGTTTCCCCGCTGTACATTTTTACGATCAGGACTTTGTAGACCTCTATGAGAAAACCTGGGCCTGGCTCCAGGATTCATGGAAAAGCGGCAATTCCAAAAACGGCTTTCCAAAAACTTATTTCAACTATCCCGCAAATAATACTGTTAATCAGTTTGAATCAATTCTCGCTACTTTTTTTCTCGTTTACAGTAACGGTCAGTTTCAGGCTTGCCCCTCACTCGATCTATTCTACGCAAAACAGGAAGAGACCGGAGCTATTCGCGGCCGCTATAGCGAAGCCAACGGAAAAGCAGTTACCGACAATGATAACCCCGAGGGAGTTCAGCCACCTCTTTTCTCCTGGGCTGAATACAACCTCTACCATAAGGAAGGCAATAAGAAGCGCCTGAAAGAGATTGTGGTCTACCTCGAACAATACTATCACTGGCTTGAACAGACATTCAAAGCTGAGAACGGGCTTTATAATGTACCTCTTTCCGCAACCATGATGGAAAACGCACCCAGGGCGAACACCTACTATCCGGTCGATTTTAATGCCCAGCAGGCGGTAAATGCCCTATATATGTCGGAGATCGGTGATATTCTTAACGACAAAGAAATGAGTTTCAAATACAAGAGAAAGTATTTTTCACTCAAGACCAGAATATCCTCACAGATGTGGAATCAGGAAGATGGAATTTACTACGACCTCGATAAGAACGAAGAGCAGGTAAAGGTGAAGACTATCGCATCGTTCTGGACCATGCTTGCCGAGATTCCCAATGAAGACCGCGCCAACACCTTGATAGAACATCTTAAGGATCCCGAATCATTCGGTACTGATAATCCCTTTCCGAGCCTTGCTGCATCAGAACCCGATTATACGGAAGACGGTGACGGCTGCAGAGGTTCTGTATATCCGCCCTTTACCTTCATGGTTGTCAAAGGTCTTGAAAAGTACGCTCAATACGAGCTTGCCCGTGAGTGTTCTATCAGACATATGTACTTCATGCTCGACACCCTGCATCCTGAAGGCGATGTGAAAGGAAATATCTATGAAGCATATAAACCCAATTCGGACGGTCCTGCAGTTAGTGAATCTATCAAAGACTTCCCGAAACCGGTATTTCTTGCATATACCTCTATCGCAACAGTAACCCTCGTTGTTGAGAACATCCTCGGCCTCTACATCAGTCTTCCCCGAAAGACTGTAGACTGGATTATGCCGACGCTTGAAATCATGGGCATTGAAAACCTTTCTCTTAAACGAAATCTTATTACAATACTCAGCAACAAGAGCGGCAGAGGCTGGGAAATAAGGCTTGAATCAGAAAAGCTATATTATTTCACAATAAATATTCTCGATGAGCATAAGAAAAAAACACTTCCCATTCCTTCCGGAAAGTGCTCAATGCTTATCGACAAACTTTAAGGCAGAACTATGAGTTGTTTAGGTGCCGTAATCGGCGGAACTTTAGGATTATTCTTGGGAGGTCCCTTAGGGGCTATTGCGGGAGCTGCTTTCGGCGGATTTATATCCGGCGGTGCAAGGCGAATCAACTTCGGCGAACAGCAGGAAAACTTCCAGGCCAATGACCGCTACTCAAGCTGGTACGGCGGCCGCATGAATCAGAATCAGCGCCACCAGATGACCTTCTTCGTCGGCGCCTTCTCAATGCTCGCAAAGATAGCCGCCGCTGACGGAAGGGTGTCTGATAAAGAACGCCGCAAGGTTGAGGAATTTATGGATCGCGACCTCAATCTTGATTCCGCAACCAAACAGTCCGCCTTCAGAATCTTCGATACTGCTGTAAGTTCAAAAGAAACCTTCTATCAGTTTGCAAATCAGTTTGCACGTGAATTCAAATACCAGCCTCAAATGTATGAGCTGATGCTCGACATGATGGTAAGAATTGCCGTTGAGGACAGCGGTATCAGTCCTGAAGAGGAAACACTGATAATTGACGCTGTACACATTTTCAGGCTTGACGACAGTGTTTACGCGCGCCTGAAGGCGAAACATACCGGAGGCAGTTACGACAGCTCACAGAGTCGCTACGGCGCCTCTGGAGGCTTTTCCTCGGGTGCAGCCTATTCCGTACTCGGATGCAGCCCATCTGACAGCGATGATAAAGTCAAAAAAGCCTACCGCAAACTTGTTTCAGAGTATCATCCCGATAAGATAGCATCCAAGGGTCTGCCTGATGAGTTCCAGAAGGTAGCCAAGCAGAAGTTTATTGAAATACAGAACGCCTGGGATCAGATTAAAATGGAGCGGGGACTGTAGAATCCGCCGCTTTCCAATTCAGAACCGTGCAAAGCTGCACGGTTTTCTTATGCCCTATTTAAACTTAATAAAGTTAATCCTCAACACACCTTCGGTTATATCTAGTCCCCAGGGAAGATAGCGTCCAACCATTTCGGCAGCAATCTCGGATTGGAGATTTTCACTCTCAAAATCGAATGACTCCTGCTTCCAGTCAGCAGCAGGCATGTTAGCCATCTGTGCTGAGAGATAAAGCTGAATATCTCCGAGAATATCCAGATCCATTGGAATAGTACCGGTTCTTAAAAATGGTTCAAACTGTAAACCGAGCTTTTCGCTGTCGATTTCAGAATCTTTAACCATATAATAGCTGGCTTTATACGGACTCTCTAAAAACAGGATAAAAAAGTCCCCGTTTAATTCGCTGTATCCAGCAGGAAACCATCCATTGGTAATCTTTCCAGCAATACTCTCATCCATCTCCTCAAGACTATCGTAGCGAGACAACTGCCAGGCAGTCATCGGCATAACATTCTCGGACAGATAGAGAAAATATAGTTTATCATTATAACCTGTTATTCCAAGAGGAGTATAACCATTGTTGATTTCGGATTGTACAGATTCCTGCAGTTTCATGAAATCAACCTTATGACCCACAATCTTGAAATCAACCGTGACGCTCTGAGCAGAAAGGCCAAAGACAAAAATTGACAGTAAAACCAAAAGTACAAGTAATCTTTTCATAGGTGTATCTTATACAAAAAAAAGCCCCGGGTAAACCGGGGCCGAAGTTCTATCTAATTAAATTAGAAAGATACTGTAGTTCCAAGTGACCATGAGGTGTAGCTTGCACTATCAGTTGTATTGTAGTCAGAACCTACAGAAGCTGAAAGTGTTGCAATACCGTAAACATAAGAAGCGCTAACTCCCCAGTCGAAAGTTGAACCTTCAACTGCGTCTGCGTCACAATCAAATCCTACTGTAAGACCGTCAACAAGACCAGCAGCAGAAACGCCTGCATTCCATGCAAGGTTACTGTCGGTGAGGTCATAATCCATTCCACCGTTTACAGATACGCCCATACCGATAAGGTCGGTAAGGTCAACTGCAAGACCGGCTTCAAGAAGCATACCGTCACTGTTCTTATAATCAGCCATTACACTGTAAGTAGAAGCTGCGTAAGCAAGAACATTGTCGCCTGTGTTTGCAAGGTAGTGGAAAGCAACAGAAGGAGTAATACCCATGATTGTGTAGTCTACACTAGCCATGAGGTACATCATGTCCATTCCGTAGTCGAACTGTACACCAACGTTAGCATCGTAGCCGCTGAACATAGGAGCTATAGAGAGTGCCCATACCATGTCGCCTGCGAGGTCATAGAGACCAAAAGCTACATTTGCACCAACAGTCATGTCGTCGCCGGCCATTGTGTATCCGCCTGCAACACCGAGACCGTAAACAGGTTCAGCCATGGCTTCTGCTTCGTCCATCCATGTGTACCATGTGTCAGAAACTGCTTCCTGAACAGCATTGTCATCAATGTAAAGAGTAAGACCGGCATTAACACCGTCAACAACACCTGAAGAAAGACCAACCATCAGTGAAGGATAGCCTTTTACAGCAGTTGAAGTGTGACCTGCGCCGTCAACCATGATGTTACCAGCAGAAACGTGAGTTCCCATCAGGTTCATTGTGATGTCAAGAACGCCTGCTACGTCTTTGAAAGCCATAGAAGCAGAGGTTACAAAATTGAGTGCTGCAGTTACTGTAGGATCATAAGCATCACCATCAATTGCAGCAGCAAGAAAAAGGTATTCTTTTTCAAGAGCATAAGCCTGAGCAACAAGAGCCTTGTCGTCTGCAGTCCAGTCTTTGAGTTCGTCTTCTGTTAAAGCTGTAAGAACGTCATCTAAGTCGCTTACACCAAATACATATGTGGATTCATCAAAATCAAAGTTTGTTGAACATTCACCAAGAATAATTTCAATTGCTTCATCATACTGAGTACCAATTTCTGCTAAAAATGTACCGCTAACAGCATTAACATTTACAATGTTTGCGGCATTCATAAGAAACTCATCAGTCTCTGCAGTGTCAGTTGTAGCAATAGGTGTTGTAAGAGTTATGCCGTCAGCATCATCATCAGAAGCAACCATGTCGAAGGTTCCGTTAACGAGACCAGTTTCGAGTTCTGTTTCAGCATTCGCTCCCCAGATAGTTACATCGTCTTTAGCAGTGGTATCTCCAGCATGATCGTTGAAGAATTCAGCTGCTGCTTCAATTCCCATGTAAGTCTGGTATGATGCTACTTCATCCATACCATCAAAAGTACCCATTTCACCATAAATATCAAAAGTTTCAGCTGCAACGGTAATTGCGGGCATCAGGTTGAAACCTACGGATGCAACAACTTTTTCGTCGTCTGTTGCGATTGATACTGCTCCAGTAGCTGTTGAAGCTCCTGAAAAAGTCGGTAATGCAGTTTCTGTTTCTGTTGAGTCTCCGAGTGAGAAACTTACAGAACCGGTTACTGCGATCTCTGCGAAAGCCATCATCGGCA
>DMKD01000003.1 GCA_003454605.1 Spirochaeta sp.
CTATGGAAAATCAATGGAAAATTCATAGCTTTCATCAAGATACTTCAAAAGACTGAATTCACCGTCCTTTTCAGAATAGACTGAGAAATCCAGTCTGTAATCTCCCTCTCCGAGACCCAGAACACTTAAATCGATAACTCCTGTAGAGCTCATGATGCCGTCCTCTCCGTAAATTGAATAGGACGGATTAACAATATTGTACAGGTTATAGATACAATGCTGATCGCGCTCTTCACATTCATAGGTATAATTTATTTTAATATCGGAGTCTTCATAGGGTGAAGTTTTTACATCCAGGCTCAACCAGGGCACAACATAGGCGCTGCAGGCTGAAAAAAGCAGGAAGATGGATAAAACAGCTGAAAAGGCAATTCTGTTTCTCATTACTAGAGCATATCAAATACTGCATGAAATTTCTACTAAAAAAGCAGAGGCCTTAATAATCTTGTTGAAAAAGCTTATCATATTCCGTAGAATGAAATAGAGGTGATTAATGCCGCAAATAAACGATATTTTAAATAAACTGGATGGTTATGAAACCAGATTGAAGGAACTCAGTGAACTGATTCTGGCAAATACGGTGATGATTGGAGAGATACCCTCTCCTACCTTCGGAGAAAAAGAGCGGGTCCGCTTCTTAATCGAACGTTTCGCCGAAAATCATATGCTTAACTGTTCAACAGATGAAAAGGGAAATGCACTGGGTATAATTCCGGGCGAGCGTGGAGATAAAAACATCCTTATTGTTGCGCACACCGACAGTATCTTCGATAGTAGAATAGACCACACAATAGGCGTGCAGCCTCAGTATATCAGCGGTCCCGGTGTCGGCGACAATGCCTTAGGCGTTGGGGCTCTTGTCAGCCTTCCGGCAATCATCGAACATTTGGGACTTAGACTCAATTCAAATATAATTCTTATGGGTTCATCACGAAGCCTCGGCCGCGGCGACATCGAAGGCCTGCGGTTTTTCCTTGAAAACTCCAACCTCCCCATATCAGCGGGACTGTGCGTCGAGGGCGTCCGGGTCGGCCGTCTGAGCTATTCATCTATTGGAATGATACGCTGTGAGCTCAAATGCGAGGTGCCGGAGCAATACGACTGGACACGTTTCGGAGCTGTCGGCTCCATTATTACGATAAATGAGGTGATCAACCGTATTCTCGAGATTCCGATGCCGAAGCGGCCAAGATGTAATATCGCCTTCGGGTCGATCGAAGGCGGCAAATCGTTTAACGCTCTCGCATCGAAGGCAATACTCCGCTTTGAGATTCGGAGCGAATCCGGAGAGATGGTATCAAACGTATTCAAGCAGATTTCGAATATCGCATCTGAGGTATCGAGCCATACAGGAGAAGAGATCAGCCTCGATGTCCTGGCCCGCAGACAGCCGGGCGGCATAGATTTTTCTCATCCGCTTGCGTCAGCAGCGAGGCAGATAATATCGCAGATGGGCATGAAACCGCGTATATCACCCAGCACATCTGAGCTTGCGGCATTCATCGCAAAGGATATTCCGGCGCTGACAATCGGACTGACAACAGGCGATAACATGAATCAGCTCGATGAGAGCATAGAAGTGGCGCCAATCTACGGCGGTCTCGCTCAGCTTGCAGGATTAATTGAAACTATTGACCGGGGGTACTCAAATGAATCTTGACAGATGGATTAAGCAGAACACTTTTCATCACTCCGACTTTGAAGATCTCGACGCTCTGGTAAAAAAGAAAAAAGAGAAAAACCTTACAATCTCACTATGTATCCCTACCCTTAATGAAGAAAAAACAATTGGTAAGGAAATAGTTATATTCCGCTCTGAGCTGATGTCGAGACATCCTGTGCTCGATGAAATAGTTGTTATAGATTCAGGATCTCAGGACCGTACCCGCGATATTGCGTCTTCGTTCGGAGCCGATGTTTACCTGGCGTCGGATATACTGCCAGGTCTCGAACCAAAACGCGGCAAGGGAGAGAATCTCTGGAAGGCCATCTATCAGCTCTCAGGCGACATCATTGTCTACATCGACGCAGACATAAAGAATATTCATCCGAGATTTGTATACGGTCTTGTAGCACCACTCGTTCTTGAAGATGAAATAAAATATGTGAAAGCATTCTACGACCGCCCGCTTGCCTTCTCTGAAGGCATCAGACCATCCGGAGGCGGCAGGGTAACCGAAATACTTGTGAGACCGCTGTTTTCACTTTTCTTTCCCGAACTCTCAGGTGTAATACAGCCTCTTTCAGGTGAGTACGCTGTAAGACGTGAGGTTCTCGAAGCAATCCCCTTTCCAATCGGATACGGGGTAGAAACGTCTCATCTAATCGATGTTTATTCAAAATGGGGGCTCAGAGCCTTCGCGCAGACTGATCTTGATCAGCGTGTTCACCGCAATCAGGACACCCGGGATCTGGGAAAAATGTCATTCGGTATTCTTCAGGCCTTCCTGAAGAGACTTGAGAAGATAGGGTTGATCACCGATCTTCCGGATACAAACAATATTCTGCGTCAATTCGTAGCTCACGATAGAGACTTCGAAGCAGAGGAACATAAAATTGTTGAGTTTGAACGTCCGCCGATGCTAGATATTCCCGAATATGTCGAGCGGCGGAAAGAACTTTCGAAAAAGAGAATATAAGCAATTTGGGGCAGACTCATCACAAGAAGCAGATCTGCCCTCTCCTGCTATCCCTTTATTTCGTTCAAGAGCATATCACCAATATCTTGAAGGCTCTTGTTCCAATCCTCATTGTCCTGCTGAAGATCCGCTATCAGAAGCTCCACTGCATCATGATGGTATGGCATATCCCGCAGGGCTTTTTCAAGTTTTGCGATCATCTCAGGATAGAGAGAATCATTGAAGATCTCTGCGGCTGCTATACTTCCGTGAACAACATC
>DMKD01000111.1 GCA_003454605.1 Spirochaeta sp.
TCCATTATAGCTTCCATCAAAGCCGTGCGTGCTGATATGGTGATTAGGTTATGCTCGAGAATCCCTGTGGTAAACCCTGAGCGGATAACCGAAGCATTGTCAGACGCCCTCTCTGAATACTCAGGTATATGGTTTATCACCCATTTTAATCACGCCGCCGAACTCACCGATCGCTCTGTGGCTGCGGTTGGTAGACTTATAAAAAGAGGGATCCCGGTAATGAATCAAACGGTTCTGCTCCGCGAAGTGAATGATGATCTTGAGCGTCTGAAAGACCTTTTTCAGACGCTGCTGCAACATGGAGTAAAACCCTATTATCTCTTCCAGGGAGATCTTGCAGCGGGGACATCACATCTAAGGGTGCCGCTGAATGAAGCCCTTGAACTCACATCTCAGCTGAAGAATGAAATATCCGGAATGGCGATGCCCCGCTTTGCCGTTGACCTGCCAGGGGGCGGGGGCAAAATAACATTGCCGTCGCAGTCACATCCGATAAAAGAGTCGGGTGATTTTTATATAATCAAAGGACTTGATAATGAAGAATACCGATATCCCGCGAATTAAAGAATGGTTCGAAAAATATTCTGCGAATTTTTTTACATCTGATGAAAAATTCAATGCAAACATCCGATTAAAAATTGAACATTCCTACCGTGTGCTTGAACGTATGGATGAGATAGCGGACAGTCTAGGCCTTAAAGGACGCAAAAGACGCATTGCGCGGGCCTGTGCTCTTCTTCATGACTGCGGCAGGTTTGAGCAATTGAAGCGGCATGAGACCTTTGCCGATTTCAGATCCGAAAATCATGGCGAGCTTGGCGCCTGGGTGATAGAACAGGAGAATGTGCTCTCTTTACTTTCTGCATCAGCACGGGGAATAATTACAACTGCTGTACGCTATCATAATGCTAAGGCTATCCCCGAAGAGCTGACGGCTGAAGAGCGGTTTTTTACCGAACTTACACGTGATGCCGACAAGATTGATATCTTTAAGGTAATCGGTGATTACTATCTCGACGAAAACCCTGATAAGGACAAGACTCTTGTTCATAACCTTAATGAATCTCCCGAAATAACTGATGAGGTCTTTGCCGAGTTTATGAACGACGGACATGTGACCTTCCAGAATATGAAGACTGTTTCAGATTTTAAGATCTTCCAGCTGGGCTGGGTCTGGGATATCAATAATCAGGAGGCGCTGAAGATTCTTGATGAACTGGGTTACGTTGAAACAATAATATCGACTCTTCCCGACAGCCCGCGCGGCAGGGAAGCAGTTTCAAAATATCGTCAGTTTATAAGCCGTTTTGAAAAGGAGAGACATCTCGGCTGGACCGAAATCTCGCGGGAGAAACTTTACGACTGCCGTATCTTCAGCCTCTACAGTTCACAACGCCGATCAAGCGAAAATACCGAGGCAACAGCTTATATGATAGATGCGCCCGACTGGGTTACCGTTGTGCCGCGGATTGAGAAAGACGGAGAAGAATACTTTGTCATGGTCAGACAGTATCGCCACGGTTCTATGAAAATAACTACCGAGTTTCCCGCAGGCACCCTCGAACCCGATGAGGAACCCGAGGAGGCGGCCCTGCGTGAATTGGAAGAGGAAACAGGCTATCGTGCCGGCAGGATTACCTGGCTCGGCAGTGTGAACCCCAACCCCGCATTTCTCACCAACACATTTACAGCCTATCTGGCCGAGGGCCTTATTCCGACCGGAAAACAGAACCTCGATGAACACGAATATGTTGACTACGAGCTCATTCCGGTTGATGATGCAATAAAGCGAATGGGCAGCGGAGAGTACAGCAATGGAACGATGCTCATGGCATTGATGTATTATATGAGAGGCAGATAATGGAAAACGAAACCAAAGACAAAGTTCCCAAAAGAGGCGCTTCAAAACTTCTAACCATGAAGACAGGAAGCCGCTTTGACTATCATACTGAGGCCGGCTGGATTGTTCTGCAGAAAGACGATAAGCCTGCAGCCGAGATGTTTTTTATCAGATATTCAGTCATCGACGAGACCGAGGCCGACAGACCGGTAACCTTTGTTTTTAACGGCGGGCCGGGCGCGTCATCGGTTTACCTCCACCTCGGAGCCATAGGACCCAGGAGGTTTGAGGATATGAAGAGGTTTTATAAGACGGAATAGCTTTAATGTCAGAGGTCTGAAATTCTGCTGATAAAGAATGCTTTTACAATAAATTGATTTGATAATACAGATTCAATCTATGGTTGACCCATCACGAACCCCCATCACGAATATCCTCAAATTACTGGACATAAATGCCGTTTTTTGATACGCTCACTCTACAATTTAGCGCTGTCGCTCCGTGGCGGCTCAGTGGAACAAGTAAGTAAATTGGCGCCGTACCCAAGTGGTAAGGGAGAGGTCTGCAAAACCTTCATGCAGCGGTTCGAATCCGCTCGGCGCCTTTAAGTACAAAGAGTAATTCTTTACATTGTAAGGAATTACTCTTTTTTATACCCAAGCGGTTGATAAAACGGTTGACAAGTTGAAATTATGCTCTATATTTATAAGATAAGCAGAGGTAAAAAACATGAATATAGGCATGAAAAAAGAGTATCGACTATGGTGCAGGAAGGACCGTGGAGGTCTTTTCTATGTGCAATTCGCTTCACACCCTGGGAAATGGGTATCATCAGGATTCAAGGATAGAGATTCAGCTCTCATATGGGCGGAACGAAATAAGGTAGTACAGCAGCGGAAAGAGATTACTTTCAAGGACTTCGCTACCGGTTTCTTTTCAGAGGACCGGTACAATTATATCAAGCGGATGGAAGCGAAGAACAAGAAGTACCAGCGACAGTGGCATATTCTTAACCAGGGCCGCCTGGACAATTATATAGTTCCTGAATTCGGCAACCAGCTTATCAGTACAATAACAACCAGGCAGATAGACGACTGGTACATACAGCTGCGGACTATGAGAGGTGATAAGCCTGCTGCAGACAGCACGAAGAATAAGATACTTAATGTGCTACGCGTGGTGCTGCAGGAAGCTAAGGACCTGAAATATATCGAGACGAACCCGGCGAAAGAGGTAATTGCTGCAACAGAGATTAACCAGGCACGTGAAATATTTACCAGGGAAGAGCTGATAAAGATGTTTCCGCTGCAGGTTGA
>DMKD01000149.1 GCA_003454605.1 Spirochaeta sp.
GTAAAGACAGAAGCTCCGTCAACATTCGTTACTGTTTCACTGAAGGTAACCTGGATGTCTGATACATTATCCACGCCGGTTGCACCGCTTGCTGGAATCGATGAATCAAGGGTCGGCGGTGTTAGGTCGGGTTCAACATACTCAAGGATATCAATTAATGAGCTGCTGAAAGATGTTGTATTGGTTACTATGCCCTTTTGCACATATGCAGGGCTTGATTGATTCAAAGTATCATCGAACTCATCAAGAAACACTAAGTCGCCGTTTAGATCCGGATCTGCATTTCCAGGAGAAACGAGACTGAAACCAATTGTAGTGTTTGCATCGGCATTTGCATCAAGAGTCATACATACAAGCAGTGACAAGCCGCTTCCAGCTCCGTCACCTGCGAAAGTTATATTGGCTACCGGATCAAATGTTGCTGTGCCGCCCGCAACAGTTTTCGTATCCAGCAGAGTATCCCCTCCATCAACCTCTCCAGCTGTTGTACCGTTATCATTATATAGACTGACACTGGTTACATCAGCATCTACACTACTCGTACCGATTCTTGTTATTGTAATTGAATCTATATCTGCGCTTGCAGAAATTTCGCTGGCGTTTGTAAAATCAAGATCTATATTCATAATCGGAACATCTGAATCAGCCTGAGTAGCAGTAGCCGGAGCCCTGTCAGTATAAGAATCAGATATACGATAATCATCAATTGCTCCGGTAGAATTAACAGCTGTGAACGAAAAAGGAGAATTAGTTCCGCCAGTTCCTGGTCCTCCTGAAGCGCCATAGGTAACCGAATCTATATCACAGCCTACTGTAGAACCGCTATCAATAATATTTGCAAAATCGAAAGCAACAAACAACCTATTCCAACCAGTTCCTGAAATAATTGCCGGGTTAAGGGGGATACTTAAGGTATACACCCCGTCCGTGAACGTATTAGTTGCACCAAAATCGAGCAAAGCATCAACCGAGGAATCAAATAGATCATTTGCATTAGTATCATAATAAACATTTACATCACTAATTTGGGTATCAATCAATGCTTGATTATTGGAATTAAGTATTATTTGTATCTGACTGAAACATAAAGGAGCACTTGCATTATAACGGAGAGTGGTCATCAGCACATCATCGGCACCATTCGGCTGTACACTGATTGATGCAGGCACACTTGAAGAGTAAACTGGATTTGGAGGCCCCGCAATTGTCTGGGCCTGTAAAAATCCGGTCGTGAAGATAAAAAATAATGTAATTATTAATTTTGAAAGTCGTAAATGTATTAGTGAATTCATAGAAATCTCCATATAGTAAAGCATATAGTTTCCTGTTTCAATTATCGGATTTTTATTGACTATAATTACTTATCAAGTAATATTTTATTTTATTTAAAGAGTTCAAGGTTAAAAAACTCGACAAGGCAACTCTGCGATCCTATAATATTAGAATGAAAACCAGAAAAAAGATGTATTTAGTAGCAATTTGTTTGATTGCAGTCATGAGTCTGAGCTCTTGTCTTGACGCCATTCAGCACATAACAATAAACAGCAAGGGTGATATTGAGCTTAGTTTCATGCTCACGATCTCGAAAAGTCTGTTTGCAATGGGTGGCAGCCAGGGAGAATCTCTTGAAGATTCATTCACCGAGGATGTCATCGATCCCGATGAATTATCGGCCATGATACCGCAGGCTACAAAGGTCGATGCCCGCTTGATTGACTCAGATGTTGACTACGGCTACCATTTCAAATTCACCATACCCAGAAACTTTCAGCCACAGGACGACACTCCAATGGTTCCGCGGATTAACTGGGATAACATAGAAATATTGCTCGGCATGCCCACTCCTGAAGCAGAGAAAGGTGAAACAGCAGAACCGGGGCCAACCGATGAAATGGACGAGATGGGCGAAGCAATATTTTCAAGTGCAAAGTATAAGGTTCAGATCAGTAAAAAACTGCTTGAGCAGGCATCAAAAGCCTATGTACGAACAGCCTCGGGAGAAATCACTAATGTTGATCTTGTTGATCTCGGAGACACATATCTTGTGAATCTTCCTATGCTTATGATCATGGGAAACGAGGAAGAAACCTACCTGGTGTTTGAATATTGATGTAGAAGATAACCTATTTTTCAATCATGTGAATCTCGCCGGTCCAGCCGTCCGGCGGGGGATTATCTATGAGCCGCTGGCATCTCTCATAAAAAACCTGAGATATAAAATCTTCGGGTAAAACCAGCTGCACTTGTTCAAATTGTTCCATCGCTTTTTTGAATTCCCTGTCATAATAAAGGTATAAACCGTTGTGATAGAGCTCCCAGCCCTTTTCTTCAGCAGGAGTAAGCTGTTCTCTGGCGGTATAGATACTGATGCTGGTACCCTTACCTTTTACTGTAACCCTGTCGAGCATTCGGCAGGGTACATGATGCACTGCCTGCCGGTATACTGACTCAGATATTACGATGGATTCTTTGTAGAGCTTGGTAAGACTTTCTATACGTGATGCTATATTAACCATATCCCCTATAACTGTATAATCCATTTTACGTTCAGATCCGATATTTCCAACTGTAACAATTCCATAATTTATACCGATTCCCATAGTAAACTCAGGGGCGCCCCTTGAACGCTGCACCTTATTAAAAAACTTGACCGCACTCTGCATTTCAAATGCAGCCTGCAGTGCAAGGTAGGCATCTTCCTCATGTTTTACAGGTGCGCCGAAAAACGCCATGATCGCATCACCGATGTATTTATCTACGATCCCCTTGCGCTCCATTATGATATCAACCATCGCACTGAAATAACTGTTTAATGATTCCACCACTTCACCCGGACGCATACCTTCAGATAGAGAGGTGAATCCCCTTATATCAGAGAATAGTACAGCAAGAATCCTGTCTTCTCCCTCTAGAAGGCCTTCAGGTTCTTTGAAATATCTGTCTATTACTTCCTTGGGAACATATTTCTGAAATATATTTCGTATCCTCTGTTCTTTCTTCTGTGCGATAGCAGTTTCGAGGGCATAGATTTTTATCTGATCATAGGCTTTTTCAAGCTCATCAGTCATGATATTGAAGGTGTGGCCCAGCTCTCCTATTTCATCGTTATAGAGAAGTTCAACCTTTCTTGAAAGATCATTGCTTGAGATAATTTCTTTCATCGCGAATAAAATCCCGCGCAGCGGAATCGTCAACCGGTTAGCAAAAAACACCAGCAGAATAATTGCGGCAGCAAGTGAAATAGACAGGATGAGACCAGTCTGCACCAGAATTTGATTAATTGCCTGGTAAAACACTTCACGGTGCTGAGTAACAATAATCAACCATTCAAAAGGTTCAAAATAAATGACATGGGCAACCCGCTCAATCTCATTCAGAAAAAAAACCTGCCATCCAGTCATTGAATCCTGCCAGAACTGTAAAAAAAACTCTTTATCACCTGAACCGGGAGATATGTCAGCCGTCTGCATTTCAACAGCCCCCTCCCGATTTATCGCGAATATTATCTCTGTGTCATTCCTGATCATATTGCCGGCAAAAGCCTGAATCGCTGCCTTTGATACCTGGAGAAAGTCCTGATTATCCTGCAGATCATTTTCCAGCAGAAGCAGCCACTGATTCCTGCTGTACTTCTCTATTTCCTCCGCTTTGAATCTGAGCAGTTCAGTTGTGACCTGTGTTATACCGTTTCGAGCCGTGTAGGATGAAGCAAAACCTGTCAACATCAGAGGACCAATGATCAGAGGCAGAACAATAAAAGTAATTTTCGCTCTTATAGTCATTACGTTATTTCAGTATAGGGTGCATGGAATTAGCCGTCAAATATTTTAATTTTATAAAATTATATTCCCTGTCTAAATGTTGGATCTGACGATATAATATATATGAGGTTATTATAACTATCATGATCAGTCTGTACCGCAGAGCCGAAAATCTTCGTCGGGAAGCACGACTTCTCCGCCTAATCCGCCATGAGGATGTCCCGAATGAGAACGATTTTGATATATCACCTCACGACGGTGAAGTTATA
>DMKD01000388.1 GCA_003454605.1 Spirochaeta sp.
CCATAGATATTCACCGGGGCCGGCTGAAAAATAGGCTTCGGCATCTGATTTCCCCGGCTTCTCTCTGAACTGTTTCAAGAGCTTCGAACCGCCGTAAAAATCCCCGTCAAGTTCTAGATATCCGAATCCCGTTGCTGCATGGTCGGGCGCTATCCCGAAGGTAACGAGGGTATCATCATTGTTTTCTACGATCTTATAGCCCTGCTCAACTATCTTCAAAAACTTATCGACCGGTTCTATAATATGATCCGCTGTGAAAACCGCCATCACGGCCTCAGGATCTTTTTTGTATAAAACCGCTGCACTGTAGGCAAGAGCGTTCAATGTATCACGGCCGGTGGGTTCGCCTATGAACTGAGCATCATTGAACCCGTTTAAACGATCAGTAATGACATTGCGGTGAGAGTTCCCAGCGCATATAAATCTTTTATCAGTGTCAACAAGACCGTCAAGTCGTTCAAAAGCTATCTGAAGAAGGCTTCTTCCGTTTACGAATGGAATGAGCTGCTTAGGCTGTACAGCAGTACTCATAGGCCACAACCGGGTTCCACTTCCCCCGGCCATAATTAGTGAATATCTCATGACGGCATCCTATCTTAAAAGACGCATATTTTCAATAACAGCATGCAAGTCAGGATAATTGATGATATAATCGGAAAATATTACAAGAAAACAGGGGAGATTATGCTAAAAGGTATTCCTTCAATTATTTCACCGGAACTGTTAAAGATTATGCAGGAAATGGGTCACGGTGATACCATAGTTCTTGGTGACGCTAATTATCCCGCAGCCTCAAACGCCAAACGCCTGGTAAGGGCGGACGGACACAATATGCCTGAGCTGCTCGCCGCAATACTGACCCTGCTTCCTCTTGACAGCTACGCTGAATATCAGGTGGGTCTGATGCAGGTTGTACCCGGAGATCCAACCGTGCCGCTTATCTGGGATATTTATAAGGATATAGTTTCCAGACATGAAGATTTTGATGTGAAATATGAACTGATTGAACGTTTTGAATATTACGAGAGATCTAAAGCAGCATATGCAATCGTCTCAACAGGTGAGACAGCCCTTTATGCGAATATCATCCTCAAAAAGGGCGTGATTTCACCGGAGAATTAAAACCTCTTCGTATATGCGTGGCAGTAGGGAGTTTTTCCTGACTTGATATAATAGTCTTGATGATATTCTTCAGCCGGCCAGAAGGCAACAGCAGGCTTAAGTTCAGTAACTACATCAAGTCCCTTTGCCTTTAGAATCTCTATCAGTTCTTCTGAAGTTTTTTTCTGTTCCTCATTCTCATAATAGATCATCGAAAGATACTGCTCTCCTATATCCGGCCCCTGCCCGTTGGCCTGTGTCGGATCATGTATTTCAAAGAACAGCTTTGCAAGCTCTTTGTAACTGACGACCTCAGGATCATAAAGGACCTCCATAGCTTCAATATGCCCGGTGTTTTCATAACAGACCTCTTTGTAAGTCGGGAATGAAGTCCTCCCGCCTGTATAACCGACTGTTGTAGCCTTAACACCTTCAACATTATTAAACAGGTATTCTACGCCCCAAAAGCAGCCGCCTGCAAAAACAGCCCTACCGGTTTCGCCTGATGCAGGGACAAGACGCATCGATAATGAGTTCACGCAATGGCGGGTATCCTTATCAGTAAATCCCTCCCCTAGAAAAACATGTCCGAGATGACCGCCGCATGAATTGCAGAGTATCTCAGTCCTCGAACCGTCAGCATCGATCTGCCTTATCACCGCACCTTCAATTTCATCATCAAAACTCGGCCACCCGCAGCCGGAATCGAATTTATCTGTTGATCTATACAGGGGTTCGCTGCATCGTCTGCATATATATGTTCCTGCCGACTTCTCATCCCAGTATTCACCGCTGAAAGCCCGCTCAGTTCCTTTATTCTCGATTACCTGAAAGGCTGATGTATCAAGCCTGCTGTTCAGCATCTCTTTCGCATCACTGTCATTGTCTGTCATTGTTCTACCCTCCTGCTCACCCTGCGCAATCGATGTTGCAATCAGTATAAGCATAAAAATGATTAGAAAAAGCAAAATAATTCTATTTCTATTTTTCTTTCTTTTCATCTGACTAAATTACTAAAGTATTGAGGGTTGAGCAAGGAAGTTCTGCGAATTCGTATGAAATGGAAAATTGACAGCATACTTACTCAGATATAAAGTATAATATGGACATGATTTTAAAAGCGAACAGGCCTATAACCCTTATTTCAACGATAATCATCATTCTGTTTATGATCTCCTCATGTACAACAACAGCCGAAAAGGCTGCTGAAGGAATAACCGTAACAAATTATGAAACCCCTCTGGACTTTTCCGGTCAGGGATACGCCGACTATCTTGTTACAAGCCCGGCAGGCGGCATGCCTGTATTTTTCGGCTCAGTACAGCGAATGAGCAACAGGGATGATGAGGCCGCTGCCGCCCTTCTTAACGCATCTGAGCAGGCTTCAAAGTTTATAGCGGTTAAGGCTGTCTCAAAGTTCTACACTGAAAAACTCAACACCTCAATGAGGTATAAACATGATCTGGATGTCATCTGGGACCGGAAACTCGCTATTGAGATGATAGACAGGCTTGAGGTTAGCCGGATAATTCAGGACACCTACGGTACCTATATAACCGCGGTTCTGCCTGATGAAGCAATAGACGGAATCCCCTGGCAGCAGAGCTCAAATGGAGGGGTGCCTTCCTGGACATCACGGATACCCGATATACCGGGATACATCGTCAGCGTGGGCATAGCGCTTCAAACCGGCTACACCGCCGACTCGTTTGCTGCAGCGGACGATCAGGCCCTCGAAGATCTCGCAAGACAGGTTTCAGTACAACTGCTAAGCGGCAGGAAGCTGATAGAAAACTCAGTCGGCACAGCATCATGGCAGACAAATCTTGAGACCTCCGAAGTAGTGATACCGGGCTTCTATATAATCGAGCGCTGGCGGACCCCCGATGCGCATTATTATTACTCACTTGCGGCAGCACCGGCTTCAATTATTGAGAAATACAAAGATGACTGATTTTTCACAACGCGTAATTGATATAATCAGTTCTGTGCCTGAGGGAAGAGTCGCATCATATGGGAGAATTGCTGAGATAGCGGGGAATCCGAGGGCAGCACGTCAGGTTTCGAGACTGCTTCATTCTTCAAGCGAAAAGCATAATCTGCCGTGGCACAGGATCATCAATAGTGCGGGGAGAATATCGTTAAAAGGTGAACATGCAATAATTCAGCGGGGACTTCTTGAATCGGAGGGAATTGAGTTCGGTATAAGCGGTGATGTTAATATGAGCAGATACGGGATCTGAAAAAACAACTCGATTATTTCTGTTGTTTAAAGAAATTTTCCAGCAATATTTTATCGTCCTCTTCAATGTCCCAGAAACTGACACCAATCTCAAAAAAATTATCTGATACAGCAGCTGTTCTTGCAACCTTTCCATGAGCCTGAACCTCATTATCATATCCGGGAAGTATAAATTTCAGCTGAATAAACTGCCCGGACGAAAATTCGGTATCAGATATCAACGCTATCCCTGATTCACTGATATTTTTACTGTAAACAAATTTGTTTCCATCGCAGTTAACCTCAACGTCAATAGGAATGCGCGGAGCTCTATGAATCATCGGTATGAATGACTATGAATCAAAATTTTCTGCGACACTTTACTAAACACATCCATAAACTCCCTGCAATTTATATGGTATGCTATAGATATGAAACCTCTCGTATTAATGTTTCTGATACTGAGCCTCATCTATTCCTGTACAACATCATCCACAAAGAACCGGGGGAACCTCAGCGACGCCATGGATAAAAGTCGGGATGATTATGAGGAAGAACGAGAAGTCCCCGACGAGGATGACACATTTTGGTTGAAAGATGATTCTCAGGATGAAAAAGATGAAAAGGAAACACAGGAGGAAACAGGAGAGGAGGCCGTAGAGTTATCAGGGAGCCTTCTTTTGGAAACCACACCATTAATGGTGTGGGTACGCGGGGGAAAGGGATTTTTCGGAACTCCCTATTTTCAACCCGGCCTGAACGGTGAGATCCTCTTGGGAGAAAAGTTCAACAGATGGGAGATTTACTTGTTTGCCGGATTCGATCATCTCACAACCACTCCGTCTCATTCCCTGTCTTTATCAATCGAAGAAGATGCCTATTCAGTGAATGCCGGGTTAGAAGGACGGTTCTATTTCCTACCTGAGCAGAATGTTTTCTCCCCCTATCTATTGACCCGTATGGGCGGTGCATATCTCTTTTGGACGTTTCAGAATCCTCTAATTGCGGGAAATGATACAATCAGTTCTGATATTCTCAGCGGATTCCTTCTGGGAATCGGCGCGGGAGTAGATCTCTACCATGGTGAAAATTTCAAACTGGGTATGAATATCATTCCTGAAGCCTGTTTTTACGGAGAGGAAACATCCCGGGGATTTACTAATGACTATTTCGATGCCCAGGGAATAATCCGCTGGGCCCTGGAGGCAGGATACAATTTTTAGTTCCAGGTTGAAAGAATGACCTTGAACGCCGATAACTCATACTTAAATAATGAGGTGATAATTATCAGAATGGCAGATCCATCTCATCCAATGGATGAACAGGCCGCGGCACCTTATGATAATCCAGTTCATAGACGTTGACGCTTGTGGTCCCCGGGGTTTCCACATTCAGAGTACCCCTATTTTGAAGCAGAAACTTATATCGGAAAGGAAACAGATTTTTCACAACGATGATATCTGCATTCCATACCCCTAGATCAATGTCGGTAAAATATTCCGGCCCATTTACCGCAGCGGCGAGTTCAGTAAGTACAACATAGATATTATTATACCTGACAACGGCAGTTTTCCCATAACGGGTGTCGTGACGGCTTATCAGTGTTCCGGTATATTCCAGTGGCCGATTGTAGACTACATCCAGCGTACCGCCCAGATTCAGACTCAGTTCCTCCCCTATTCCGGCCCCGTAGGCTTCAATTGCGGCTTGCCTGTCTCTTAGAGGGAGGTGCACTCTGAGTTCTGTTCCAGAATCAATAAGCTCTCTGAGGATCCATGTATTCTCACCTGGGGCTCCGGCTCCTACAGCATCGGCTGAATCGCAGATTATCATCGGCCCGAAAAGTCTGGAGAATTTCTTCTTCTCAGCCTTCTTTATTGCCTCAGCCGCAGTCAGCCTATCCGGCATGTGTACATCCTTCACAGCCCAGTCCATCATGGCAAGTTCATCTGCAATACTGACTGCAAGTTCTCTGTCACCGTCGGTGACGGCCACGCTTGTCCATCCCAGCTCCTCGTCATCAAGCCAGATATGAACCATGAAGTTGGAAATCGCAAGTACATCGTCATCTCTTTCACGCTTTTTCATCCATGAGAAGACTTTATTCATTGGACTCAGAAAGTCAACTTCCATTCCGCCGCCGGTGAGCATAGGTATCTTACGGATTTCCATAACAGGATTAATTTTGCCGAAGACTGTATCGATGAGGATCTGCATACTGTGATAGCCGGTTTCAAAATGATCCCGATGCGGATTTGTCTTGTATCCGACAATAAAATCGGCCAGCTCTACCCTCCTGCGCGTTATATTCGCATGCAGGTCGTGGGATATGCCGATTGGTATGTCGCCGACCACCGAGCGGGCAGCTTCTAGGAGATCTCCCTCAGGGTCACGCATTCCCTCAACTCCCATGGCCCCATGGAGGACCATGTAGATTCCATCGAGTTTTCCCCCGGCGCGTAAGCCCTCAATCATCTCTTGTTTAAAACGTTCATACAGGGCTGCCTCCAGGGGACCGCCTGACATAGCATT
>DMKD01000039.1:0-2721 GCA_003454605.1 Spirochaeta sp.
GGAGATGAATCACTCGATTTTGTTCCGTCAAAAAGTTTTGAGGCTGTTTTTGAAGCTGTGCTTACGGGTGTTTCTGATTACGGGGTAATACCGGTAGAGAATGCGCTTACAGGCTCGATTCATGAAAGCTTTGACCTCTTTCTCCGTTATCCCGATATCAAGATAGTCGGTGAGAAGCAGATTCGCATACGACATAACCTTATTGGACTTCCGGGTACCGATATAGCTGACATTAAGAAGGTTTATTCACATCCGCAGGGACTCATGCAGTGCGCTAAATATCTTGACGGTCTCGATGCAGAACGAATCCCCTATTACGACACAGCCGGTTCGGTTTCTTTTGTCGCTGAGCAGAATTCAAAGCATAACGCCGCAATTGCAGGTGCGGGCGCAGCTGCCCATTACGGTCTGGAGATTCTGAAAGAAGGCATTGAAACAAACCCCTCTAACTTTACACGCTTCTTTATTATCGTTCGGTCTGAACATCCTGAACCTGAGACAGCAGATAAGGCAACAGTAGTTTTTTCGGTACCCGATAAAAAAGGAAGTCTCGTAAGTGTTCTTCAGGTAATGAATGAAAATGGTCTTAATATGAAGAAGCTCGAGTCCCGCCCCATTCATGGAAAACCCTGGCAGTATATGTTTTATTCAGATATAGAATTGCTGTCAAAAGAAGATTTTCTTGAGAATGGTTTAAGACATGTAAAGGATGCTTCTGAGGATTTCAAACTCCTGGGGATATATAAAGCCGGAATTTAAAGACTGATGTTCTGTTGAGTCTGATATTCAAGGCGGCGTTTATTGGCTTTAATAATGCAGCTTTGGATGTCATTCAGATCAAGTTTTATTCCATTCATTGAGCCCCTCATTGAGTTGCTTGCTTTCTCTTTCAGGTGCTGATCAACAGCCGGAAGCACTGATTGAAATCTGAACACCCGTTTAAGATGTTTTTCAAGTTCACTCAGAACCTCCAGATCCTGACCTTGTTCAAGCTCAAGCCTGGCTGTACTCGATTTACTGCCGAGCGCTAGCAGCATGGTTCCTTCCTTCTTGAGTTCGGCAGTAAATCGATTGAGATCAATCTTGAGTTTACTTCCGGTTTCATCCTCAGCATTGAATATTATAACTGAATAAATTCTCTCGGGGCTGCCCGTTCCTCTTCCGCTCAGAAATCGAAGCAGACGCTGAAAGAATGACAGTTGTGTATTCTCGATGATATCAGAGTTGCGGGTGAGTTTTTCAGATATCTGCAGCAGTGAGGGACCTGCCGCCGAAAGCAGTCTGAAGCCTTCAAACAACAGCCCGGAATCGGCCTCAATCTGATCGAGTTCAAAATCCGCTTCATCAGAAGTTATTGAGGTGTTGTTATGTTCTATTCTGAGTATGGTTTCGAGTCTGACAGCTTCGAAGTTAGCTGAAAAGTCTTCATCAACTATTTGCCGTACAAGGCCGTTGATAAATGGAATACCGCCCATCTCATTGCGGAATTCTTTTTTTATTATCAGGACCGCTTCATCCGGTTTGATTGCCGCAGCCTCCGGTGCAATCGATATCGATGGAAGCACTCTGTTGCGAATTTCCAGTTTATAACTCTCAAGCAGATAAACATAGATATCTTCAAGTCCGCAGAGTATTCTGTCCCGGGTGTCCGACAACTGCTTCTTCCCGTCGCGGACTATACCACGGAGAAGACTATCGTCCTCTTTTTGAACCGCCAGTTCGACCCCGACAAGCATTCTCACATTTGCTGAGGAAGATGCTGGAGACAGACGTTCCCAGTTGATGAAATTATAGAAATTTATAAGTTCTCTGCATCGCTCGATTGTAAGCGCGTCCGGAGCAATATTGTAATTATTCTCAAGAAACTCAAGCCGGCGCAGATATTCAGACAGCCTGAAGCTTATTTCATCTGTTACAGCATCCTCAGCTACTTCATCATCAGGAGGCAGTTTCAGTTCATGAGGCTCGCTGCTGCTCTGATACCGGTCTTCATTGAGTATTCCGGCATTCTTCAGCGCGCCTACTACAGTTTCAAGTGATTTTCTGAATTCCGGAACGGCATCCGACAGAATGTTGAGAATGTTGTCGTTGATAAATATGAGTTTATCCTCGATTTTTGTCTGCAGCTCGGCATTGAAGTCAATGCTTGAATCTTCCATATATTAAGGGTATAAGAACAGTGTGAATTTCGCAAGCAGAATAATGCGTATGACCAATTTTAGCTGAGTAAACACACCGGTGTATTTCAATGCCAAC
Source organism: Spirochaeta sp. (assembly GCA_003454605.1). Taxonomy (GTDB): domain Bacteria; phylum Spirochaetota; class Spirochaetia; order UBA9216; family UBA9216; genus Thalassospirochaeta. Next base: position 2,257 of record DMKD01000039.1, read on the forward strand.
ACAAAACTGCTGCTAAGAAGCAGACGTTTTGCGTCGACACCGCCATTCACCTGATTGCTTCAGAGGCAGCAAAAATTACATATACTATTTATTAGCGAATTCTCACAGCACCAACACCTAAGGGGGATATGATTACATGGGTGATATTGTTGGGTTCAGAAAAGAAAATCTGATAGTCGGAGTGCTTTCCACAGTGGATGGGGTTGAACCGGAGCTCACCGCAGTACTTGAGCGTGAGTTCGGCCGCGCTGATCTTATCTCAGAAGAAATTGATTTTAACTTTACAACTTACTACGATGATGAAATGGGGCAGAGTATTAAGCGCTGGTTTTATTCATTTGCTGAACTCACAGATCCATCCGAGCTGCCGCGGATTAAAATTCTCACCAACAAACTCGAAGAGCGCTGGGAAGCAGGTGGTGACCGCAAGATCAATCTTGATCCGGGGCTGCTGGATCTTAACCG
>DMKD01000039.1:2739-3585 GCA_003454605.1 Spirochaeta sp.
CGGACACCGAATTCCGCTTCAGGACGGAATATATGGAGAAGTAACACTCATCTATATGAAGAAGATCTTTCATCCGCTGCCCTGGACCTATCCCGATTATCAGAGTTCCGAATACATCACAATTCTAAAAGAGATTAGAATACTGTACAGGGACAAACTGAAGCAGAAATAATAATTCCGGTTATAGCTGTATATGGGGCAAGGATGTTTCCGTACATTTATAATCTTATTTTGTTTATCAGCATGCGGATGCAGTCTGATAGAGCATAGCCTTATGGTAGTCTGCCCGCCCGCACATCCAAATTTACCGAACGTATCATGGATAATTGAATACCCCGGGACAATAGTCGACGGGCTGCCCGTCTATGTCTCAAAGCAGCTAGATGGGGATACAGCGGTTTTGATCGCCCGCGGCGTCAACCTGCCGGTTTTTGCCCGTCCGGTATTTGTATCAGGCCGAACCGGCAGTTTTCCCGCGGCTGCGGTTTACCCCTATGCTGTGAAAGCGGGCAGGCTTGAGTTGAACTGGGAGGATGGGTTCGCATGTGAGATTCTGCGCTGCTGCCTGCTGAACTCGAATGTTATCCGGGGATTCGATACATCCAGATTCTGTATGGCGGTCACCGAACGGGCGTTGGAGCTTATAGATGATGACGGCCTGCCGCTCCCCGGCGGCAGCTGGCTTCTTGATCCGATACCGGTAACTGCACGGCTCGGCTACGGTCTGTTCCGCGAATCCTCTATTACCGCCGCTGAAACGATGAGCTTCAGTATCCCCGTCTCAGAAGGCCTGTGGTTGTCGGATAACCCCCTCTACCCACCGGTTGAAGCCAAGGTGCCGGCAGG
>DMKD01000360.1 GCA_003454605.1 Spirochaeta sp.
CAGGTTTCGATGTCCTTCTCCAAGATGCCATCATTGAAACCATTAGATTCAATCCAGTATAGACTATTCAGAGAGATTGACTATCTCAAGGCAAGCAAATATCATTTCTTTATGATCTCAGTAGATGAAATCAGAAATAAGATTGTGAGGCAGGAATATGAATTTTCCAAGCATGCTGTTGACCAATCGATCATCCGCGATATTAGCGTAAAAGAATTGGAACAGGCACTATCTAATAAGAACGAATTAGTTGAGGATTATCCTGATGATAAATACGGACCGAGCTGTTTAGTTCTGGGCTTTACCGATAATGGCCGACCATTACATATTCAATGCAGTTACCCAGAACGACCGTTAATCAAGATAATAACGTTATATGAACCATCTCCGGAACTCTGGGAAAATTTTAGGATAAGAAATACAGATTGAAGAGGTAATAATATGAATGATACTTTGATTGATAAAGAAGTAACATACACACTTGAATATGACGGCAAGTTCTTTCTTATTGAACATGTTCCTGCGCGTGTATGCAGAGAAACAGGTGAACAATTCTTCTCACCGAATACTGTCCAGCACATCCAGAGCATCATCAAAACACACAAGCAACCTAAAAAAATCATCAAAACACCTGTTTATGAATATATTTGACCAATACTATTCAGTTATGTGCCCGGTAAACAGTAGAGATAGAATCCTTTGCATGGCATACGGGACTCACAGCCGACTTTGCATCTGAGTTTCTGTATGAAAAAAAACAGATTCCAGCTCAACATATTGATTGTGTTCGGTTCAAATATCTCCGATGGCCATTTTGCGAATTTATGTTTCCCAATTCGGTGGCAGGTCAGCTTGAAGCAGTATATAATGTGGCAGTTCAGCAATCAGTCGATAAAGAATATTTGATTCACCCGGGCAGCTATGGCAAAAAAATCAAGAAAATTTAAAAAAGCCCGAAGAATCAAGCCTGAATCGGGGAATTTGCAAACTGCAGAAATACTGAAGCAATTTAAAATACATTGGAAAAACAAGGAGTGGGAGAAAGCTCTTGTCTCTTACAGAACATGGTGTAACAGAACCGGTGGTAAAAGAGATTCTAAGATTGAGGGAGAACTCCTGTTCCGAATATCATCGATTTTTTTCAGAAATAGGCAGTTTCAAAAGGCCGTATCACACCTTCAGGACTCCGAAAAAAAGAATCCTGATAACAGGAGAAATACCGAATACTGTCGGGGTATCGCTTTAGCAAGAGCTGGCCGACTGGAAGAGAGTAAGGAAATATTTCTGGATTTAAATAAGCAGTATCATAGGGAAATTGTTGATTATTTTCTGGAGAAGGAGGAAACAATTCCTGAAAGTGTGCTTTGGGATCCGGCCTTTCCGGAAAACATTATACTGGAGTTTTGGAGGAATCTGGAAAATCCGGATGAAAACAAAACATCTTCTCCAGCCCTTATCAGTTTAAAAAAAGCCTATGGAATCTTTTCTTCCGGGGAAAATCCTGCTGCTCAGTTAAGCTCTCTGGAGAAGAAGGAAGGTTTCAAGGATATGGCCGTATATCTGCAGCTTCTTGCAGCAGTATCTTCTGGAAGCTATATCAGGGTGAGGAACTTACTTCAGAAATCTCCAGATGTTATTTCCGACGGGAAAGGCAATCGGCTTCTGGATTTATACCTTGAAAACCTTCTTAAACAGAAAAAATATCGAGAAATTATTGTTCTGGACAGAATTTTCAAAGAGATAAAGGTAATACCCCCATCGCATGAATCTGTGTTGAATACAGCTTTGTTTTTTCACGGTATTGAAGAAATAGAAAAGGGGAAACTTGAGAATGCACGAGTTTTATATGATCGGATTACGGTAGAAACGCCGAATGTATTGCATAATAAAGCCTTAATCAATCAGAAATCAGGCAATTTTCTAAAAGCGAATGAGTACTGGACTCGACTATGGAGTAAAACCAGAAAACCAAAACGATCCGATTCCAAAAGCTTGAGGGAATCCTATGCTGTTATGCTCAAGTTCATCGCTGAGAATTACCGGCGGGAAACTCTTTCAGGTAAAGCTGTTCCTATTTACAGGGAAGTGTTAACCTTTGTTGAAAATGACAGAGAATCCATTGAAGCACTTCAGGAAATATTCACAGAGAATGGTCATCAGCATTTATCAGTTAATTATGCAAAGCGTCTGTTTGAAATGGACAGAGTGAATGAAGAATATTTTTATAATTATACTTCTGCACTTATTGAGTCAAAAAGATTTGATGAGCTGATTCCTCTCTATGAAGAGGCATGCAATCGTCAGCCGGATAGTCTGTTCTACAGAGAGTCGTTGGAATTCTTTTATACAAAAAAGGCCTTGGACCTCCGGCAGCAAAACATTGATGAGTTAAAGATTCTGCTTGAAAAGATTAAAGCATTATCGGGCATGGAATCCTTTCAGGTCCTTTACCTTGAAGGGTATATTTTCCACAGGGAGGGACAGCCCCGGAAGGCGATGAAAAAGATTAACAGCGCTATGGAGATGGCGGAAGATCATTATTATGCGTATCACCTCGCCTGTGTACTCTATGAAGACGGATTTATTACCCAGGCAATGAAACTGTTTCAGGGAATAACTTCCTGCGGCTGTCCGGTAAGTGAGGAGCTGACGGATGTATCTGTGGGGTTTCTTGCTGAAAAGAATGAAAGGGAGAAGGTATTATCGCTTTGTAGAGTTGCAGAAGATTCACTGCAATGGGATAACTATTTTATCGCCGATCTGCTTTATTATTATAATCAGCCAGAGTGGGCTTTAG
>DMKD01000449.1 GCA_003454605.1 Spirochaeta sp.
TCGATTATGATTGCCAGGGGGGCAGGTTTTGATTTAGGTCTCGCGGGTTTGCGGACAGATTACCCGGATGGAAGCTATTTCGAGTTCAGCACTTTGGGCGGGCGTTCGATAGCTGATCTTGAAGTTGATGTGCAGAATGATCTTGTGTCGATTAGTCGTGCAGGAGCAAGCAGTACCGGTGATTATTCACTGACAGTAACTGATCTCAATGATGTTGAAACAAAAGAGGTGGACAACTGCTGGTTTGAAGCTCCCCTTGATACAGGATTTATTTCCTTCGGCGGTGCTGATTATGGTGGCGGAGATGTTCTGGAAACTATGTGGGAGCTCAATGATGCCCCTTCTAATGGAAGTGTTATTGCATATTACGTGGACAGAAATGACGGGACCGATGTTTCTGAGAATACTTTTGCCCTCAATGTATGGGATATCGGGACATTGAATCCTACCATGGATGATTTCAGCTTCGCAGGTCCGCCGCCGATTGCAGATGATGACCAGATTGTCATTGTAACCTTCGATATTGATTCCGTGACTGCTGATGATGTATTCAATAATGCCGGAGATCCGTCCTATGTGCAGGGCTCGACTAATCTGTCTCTATCAAATCTACCCGGATGGCTGTATTTTAGTTTCGGAGAAGACCTCAACTATATCGGTATCTCTGTCTGGGATTATAATTCCTAAAGGTGAGGTTAAGTTGAAACATTTCGTAAAAATAATTCGATATCTCATACTTATCTCTTTTGCTGTTCTGTTGTCTTCCTGCGGTTACGGTTTTCTTAATCTGGATGGAGAGCGGGGGATGATCGAAATTGAATTTGAGATCACAGGCGCCGGTTTCGCCGATGTCGACCGTATCGAGTTTGAACTCACTCCTCCGAAGGGAATGACTACATCAGTGCGGCTAAAACTTGAAAATAATTCAACGCGTTATGAGTTTGATAATGCCGATATCGGTACCTGGACTCTGAAAACCATCCTTTATTCCGGATTTAAGGAAGTTCAGACTCTATTCCTTGACGGTGATCCTGATCGAAGTATTCTAGTGTCTACGGATATGAAAACTTCTCTGAGTATTGATGCAGCTTGGGATTCTACCGGGTACGTCCCTCAGTATCAGGAATGGAGTACGGAAATAAATGATGCAGGCAGCGTGCAACTTACTCCCGCATTCGGGTTGACAGAAATGCGAATTAAACCGGGTGTTGTCGAAAGCTACCATAGCAAGGAGCGGTACTACCTTGTTAATACGAGTATACTAGGATCAGATTTCAATAATAATATCGGTTTGCTAAGGCTGATCTACCCGAACGGTACTATCTATGAATTCGGGTCAGAGGCTTCCAGCCGTAGTGTTGCCGCCTCGCATTTCATTGAGAATGATCGAATTGAGATTCAGTGGGCTCCCGGATATGAAGCTGATGTTTTAAATGGCGGTTATGATCTCAGGATGTTGGATTCTGCCGGTGTAGGTGAAACTATGAATATCGACTTTAATTTAGATTATGATCTGTATATGCCGGATATCCCCGATGGCTCCATCCCGGAATCGCTTCCCAGATCGGTTGCGCATACCTTTAATTATGATTTTACTGTAGAATCCGCAGCCGGCACCTTGCTGGTGTATCTCATCAATAAAAATGATCCAAGTGAGATATATGACTATGATCATCCGAATCTGCCGCCCGATGCGTTTGCAGTGAGCGGTACGACGGGTACACTGGATACCCAGATAGATCAGCTGACTGACGGTGCGACATATCAGTTTATGCTTGTAGCAGTGCAGCACCACACAACCAACCCTGTCGGTGATGCTGTGGCGGCGGGTGTTGACTCTCCTGATTTGAGGGCTTCTAGGATGGTTGATACAATCAATGATATCTACGGTGCAGATACCGGCTATGTTATCTGCAAGATGATTGAGTTCTCGGTTACACCTTAAATCCTAGCGCGTTATATAAACCAGATCCAGACTTTGGGCTGCAACAGTTCCTGCAGGATCGGTTCTTGCGCCAATCCTTCCTGTTGAAACTGATGTGATTACTCCGAAAGTGATATAATACTCATCTTTGCCGCGTTCTTTACGTTTTATCGTAATCCGCATACCTGATTCAAGTTCGAGGTTCGACAGAGGCTCAATAATTATTGAGTTTCCGGATGTATATGAAATAGTCCCTATAAGGACTGACTGTGCAACGGTGATGATTTCGGCTGCTTCCGAGGCGGAACCTGAGGCGGCGAACTCCTGTATCTTTTGTATGGTTTCGCCGTAGAGGGCTTCGGATTCTGAAAGCTCAAAAATCTTGTTTTCAGCTTCAGTATTCAGTTCTGCTGAGCCGTCGAGATATGCGGTGAACGAAAGAATATCTTCAAGGGCATTTGTCCGGCCTTCTTTTATTCCATTGTTGTATCCTGCTACTTGTGATGCTCTTAATTGTGAACCGGAGGTTTCCAGCGACAGTTTGTATTTTTCTTCGAGCAGGTCGTAATCAGCTTCAACGGTTGCTAATTTATCATTAAGTTCTGATATCTTCGATTCGGACTCAGCTGTCATTTCTTTTATCTCTGTCTCGGCATCTGCTTTGGCCATGGCTATTTCATCATCTGCGGCTGCCTGTATCTCTTCTATCTCGGCAGATGTTGCAGTACGGGCCCCTTCAGAGTTCGCGAGACTCGCAGCCTTCAGTTTTTCAATCTCGGCTTCCGAGGCCGCCTTAATATCTGCAATCTCAGTTGTGAGAGCGCTGCGGAGCTCTTCAATCCCGGCCGCTGACGAGGCTTCCAGTTCAGCTATATAGGCACGGCCTTCCTCAATGGTGTTCTCTGCCTCAGCAAGGGCTGTTTCAAGCTCCAGATTTTCCTGATTCCGTTCACCTAAAGCCTGGGTAAGCCTGTTGATTTCTTCGTTCTTTTCTCCTTCAATACTATTTATATCGGTTCCTGCATTGAGCAGTCTCGATTCATAGTCGGCCTCTGACTCAGCAATTTTAGACTCGTATTCGGTATTCACCGTATTCAATCTATCTTCCCAGCCTGCGTTAAGATCTGCTATACGGGACAGGAAACTGCCTTCTGTCTGCTCAAGAGAGCTTTCAAGCTTCGTAATCATATCGTTACTTGCGGCCAGCTGCTGTTCTCTGCTGCCCAGAAGAAGTCTTTTTTGCGCTTCTGAGCTGTCTACGATTCCCGTCACAGCTTTTTTAAGAAGTTCAGGGTTGTAGGTGAAGGCTGCTGTTGCCGCCTTAGCATACTGCTCTGAAGCCTCAGCCTGCAGTCCCTGTTCCTCCAGGGCTTTGCCTTCAGCAATTAGAGCTGAGAGACGTTCGCTTTCAATATTCTGCTTAATCTGGTCCAGGTTCTGCCATGCCTGCTTCAATGCAGGTATCTTTTCAAGTGAACGCGTATAATATTCTTCTGCATCGGCCCTGTTTCCCGTCCGGTAGGCTTCAGTTCCGAGTGTTGCGATCTCCTGTGCAGAGAGCAGGAGATCTGCCGCGGCGGTAAGGCTTGTTGTATCGACATCATCCTTATATGCCTGCTCTTCAGCCTTTTCGCGGATTATTTCAATAATGTCCCTGTCGTTGGTACTGCGCTGCTGAACCGATTTCAGGGTTGCAATTCCAGGATCATCAATAATAACCTTCAGTGTCTCTATCTGATTGAGTGCCGCCTCGGAGTTTCCCGCCTTAAGCAGTGCGAATATTGACTCATAGGCGCCGTTAATCTGATCGATGATCAGCGCTTCTTTGGCCTGATTTGCGGTAAGTCTCTCCAGCTGCGCTTCGGCTTCAGCGGCCTCTTCGGCAAGAGCTGCTTTTTCAGCCTCGAACTGCTCTGTAAGCTCTGATTCGCGCTTTCTGGTTTCATCCTGAATACGCTCTTTCTCGGTGTTAACCTCTGCAAGCAATTCTTCATTTAGAGCCTTGGCGAGAGCGAGTTCCTCTTCCTTTTCTGAAATTGCCTGTTCTGTTTCAGCCCTGAAAGAGGCTAATTCAGTTTCATATTCAAGGCTGCGCTGCTGTTCAATTTGCCGCAGTTCAGATTCGATATCTGTATCTGACTTTCCCTGAGCCTTAAGTTTAGCCCGCTCCTCTTCGAGCTCAGCCTCAAGGGCAATACGCAGCTCTGTTTCGCGGTCGGCTATCTGCTGATCCATTGATTCGGTGAGTTCGCGGCTTTGTCTGTCGAGTTCGGCCAGTTCATCCTGAATGGCGCCGATCTCCTGATCTTTCTCCTCAAGCTTTGCCGCTGATTCCTTTTTCAGTTCTTCAAGCAGCTTGCCTTCAGCCGAAAGGTAGCTGGCATTATCCAAACTTAAATCTTCTTGTTTCTGCTCGAACAGGCGGCTTGAAAAATAAAAAGTACTCAGCACGGCGGCTATCGCAAAGAGGTTGATCAGCAGGGGAAAGCCTGCGCCGCTCTTCTGAGGTTTCAGATTTCCCATATCTTCTGAAACCGGCAGCCTGTTTGTTGCAACAAGTTCGTCTATTTCTTCGAGGATTTCTTCCCGTTCCTGATCTTCAATATCCAGGTTTTGATCGTCGCTCAATTAATACTCCTGCGGTAAAACGCAATACTACTTTATTGGATTATCGGCATAACATGGTTAATTTTTGAGTCATACATACCGATTCTCTTAGTAGACAGATGAAAATACGCGCGCGTTTAATTTTAATTGTACTGCCGCTGATTGTAGCGGCTCTTCTCATCACCGGCATATTTGCATCGTACTCGGCAAGAAGCGGTATGAGCCGACTTGCTATGTCTTCGCTTGGTTTCAAGGCTGAAGAGATGGAAAAGTATATGGGCAATCAGTGGGCTCTCCTCGTAGATAACGGGTTTTCTGATAAGCCGGAATATGTTGAGGTTGCAAAGACTGCCGTACTGTCTTACGCCTTCACCCTGATTCGTTCAGAGACTGAAATGATCTTTGCGCTAGATTCCGACGGCAGCCTCATGATGAAGACCTCAGATTTTGAGATCTCGGATGAAGAGAATACTACCATTTCCGAACTGCTGAATCAGGAACAGGCCGGCTGGGTCTCATTTGTCATAAATGATGAAGAGCGTGTAGGGCAGCTGTTTTATTTTGCAGCTTTTGACTGGTGGGTGTTTCTTTCTGAAGACAGCGGTAATTTTTACCGCGAAGTAACAGAAATGCTGAATCAGAATTACATCATCCTCGGTATTTCAATTCTTTTATCCTTCATCCTGCTGCTGATTCTTGCTTCCTACATCACTAATCCGCTCACACGTGTATCAGTCGCGATGCAGGGAATAATCAAGGATAATGATTTATCTCGGCATGTTGATGTGGAATACCGGGATGAGATAGGGCATCTGGCAAATACTTTTAACATCATGATAGCAGAGCT
>DMKD01000347.1 GCA_003454605.1 Spirochaeta sp.
GGTGATACCGGCGTCAGAGAAACTAAGCTCATTTTCCTCCTGTGAAACAGCCTTCTCAAGTGCTTTGATCAAAACGAGGGTTTTGCCCGTGCCGGCGCCACCCTTAATAAGGAAGTCGTCGGTAAGGTTAATGCTTTCAAGAACCCCCTGCTGCTCGGGTGTGAGCCTGGTCACATCACGCTCGAAGTCTAAACGCGTACGGGTGTAGCTTGTGAGTCGTGTCAGGTTATTGAGATACTCATCAGCACTCTTAAGCTCTGCAATTTTCTTGTTGTTGCTGTCTCTGTTATGCCTGACTGAATTAAGTTCGCTTTTTATTTCTTCAATCTTTGGCCCGGTACTCTGTGATGCCGCTATATGCTTCACCAGTTCGTCAGCCTGACCGCCGTAATTCTGCCCGTTTAAAGCACGCAGCTGTCGCTCAAGATTAAAAATTCGCGCTTTATGATCATTATTTTCAAGCCTGAGACCGCGGAGTTTTTCAAGCTCGGTAATAATCTCATCATTTCGACTTATACTTGAAGCAAGCTGCTGCTTAACCTGGCCCAGTTCGTCGTCCGCAATGAGCTTTCTTTCTGTCCAGTTTTCAAATCCGATTCTGATAGATTCAAGCTGCTCCTCGTTTTTAATGCCTGCAAGTTTACTGAATTGCAGAAGGCGGTAGGCCGCAGCAGCTGCTTCTTCATCGGAGATCTCTACAAAGCTGTGAATGACTGCGCGTGCTGTTTTTTCTTTCAGGCGGAGGTTCTGCAGTACCGATAGTTCAGGCGGGAAGTTTTTAACGTTTTCAATGAGTGATATTTTAAACTTGAATATGAGATCTGCAAAGCTGTTTTCGTCTTCCCAGAGATGCAGCTGCTGACGAAGCCAGCTTTCAATGTAGCTGTGGCAGGCAAGTAGAAAGAATCCGTTATCGGATTTCTGCAGTCTTACAAGACGGCCCAGACGCTTTTTTTCGAATTCCCCTTCGGGGCCTAATTCAAGCAGCTTCGATTCCATTCAAATATAATAATTGATTATCATCATAATATAAAGCACATACATATACATTTTATCCGTGATAAGGTAATACTTAATCATGGAAATAGAAGATAGAGTAACCGAGCTGGAAACAAGAATGGTTTTTGCTGAGGATACGATTAATGAGCTTAACACGATAATAGCAATTCAGAACCAGGATATTGATAATCTACGTAAATATACAGCAGAGTTGAAAAAAAAGCTGGATGAGCTGCGGGAGAACAGTGGAGGCGCGAGTTTAGAAAATGAGAGACCGCCACACTATTAGTCTGCCAGCTTTCTCTTTCTGCGGATGCTGTTTATGAGATCAATAAACCAGGTCGAATACCCGAGGGTTTCATTCGGACATACATCTACACAGTGACCGCAGCCTACACAGTTCATGCTGATAACAGGCTTACCTTTAAGCGCCTGTTCTTTTATACTGATTGACATCGGACAGGCTTTGTCGCATTTTCCACAGCCTATACAGTCGCTCAAGTCTGTTCTGATGCGCTGGCCTGCAGTCTTTGAGATAAAAGCAAGGACTGTGCCTGCAGGGCAATAATAACAGTAGCCTCTGCCGGTGAAAACAACCCAGAAAAACATCGCCATCAAAAGTTCAACCGACAAATACTTATAGGTTTCAATTTTATACATGAGGGGGTTGTTAACCTCGTTAATGAAACCTGCAGCTGATAAAATGGACGTTAGGGTAAAAAATATTGCGGCAGACAGAAGGACTGCCCGAAGTACGCTGAATACCGTTTTCAGAACCCTACCCGCTTTTCTGGGCTTTTTCCCGTTAAGAGGAAAGGCGGCAGAGAACACTTCAGAGGCAAAGCCGTTAAACAGACAAAGTTGTGAGCACTGCAGGCGCCTGCCGAACAGAAGGGTGCCTGCGAAAACAACAATATTATAAAGTACGACAAAGATTAATACTGCTCCAAGGCCTGCTACTCCCCAATGGCCGGTGAAGCTTTCATGAAAGGCGGTAGTCGTATTAAATGCCTGTATCGAAAAACTCGACCAGGGCAGCGGCATAGAAAAGAAATACAGCTCTTTTGTGCCGGTCAGCGCAGGCCCTGTAATATGAACAATGATGGCAGCGATAATAAAACCTGTAAAGTTTCTTCTTCTCATAACATTTCTTTCATTCTTTTTGATCAGCATGAGTGAGAGTACGGCTGCTGCGAAGATAAGTATTGTTTTAAACTCATTCTCATAGAAATGCCATATCTCAGAGATGATGTGAGAGGTCTCTGCTGAAGCCCCGGGTGCAACAGCAAAATTCAATACTGCTATGACGATGCAGAATAATATATAGAAACCAAGAAGAGATTTTAAGAGAAAAAGAGTTAGTTTGTCCTTCAGAATAAATCCGCCTGAATAAAGTATTGAACGAAAGATTTTTAAGAGGGTGCATCATAGCAGTTTGTCTCAATTAAGGCAATATGTTAGAATGTGCTATGAAAAACGAACTAGGATTTGTCCGAATAGGATGTATTACACCTGAATTGAAGCTCGCTGATGTCAGCGCGAATGCCGGCATAATGATTGATTCTGCAATAGAAGCATGTAACAAGGGCTGTGACATAATAGCATTTCCTGAATTGTCATTGACAGGATACACCTGCGCCGATCTCTTCCATCAGAGAATTATACAGAAGGCTGTGATCGAAGAGCTTGAAAATATTGCGGCTAAGACCAGCGAGCTGAATGCCTATATTGCTCTGGGTCTGCCTGTTTATCATGAAAGCAGATTATATAATTGCGCGGCCCTAGTTTATAAGGGGTGCATCTTAGGAATAGTTCCGAAGACATATATACCTAACCACGGTGAATTCTATGAGCACAGGTGGTTTTCTTCGGGCGCCGATGTTTTCTCAGACAGCCTGGTCATCTCAGGTTCGGAAGTTCCCTTCGGCACTGATCTGCTTTTTCGAAACGGCAGTTCTTTCGTCATTGGCATTGAGCTCTGTGAAGATATGTGGGCTCCGGTACCTCCGTCAGTGCGTAAAAGCCTCGCAGGCGCAGATATCATCCTGAACCTGTCGGCAAGCAATGAGCTCGCCGGCAAGGCTGACTACCGACGCGAGCTTATAGGAAAGCTTTCAGGACAGCAGCTGTCAGTCTATGCATACTGCTCTGCCGGCATGTTCGAATCAACCACTGATACGGTTTTCGGCGGACACCGGCTTATTGCTGAAAATGGACGGATTCTTGCCGAGGGCGGAAGATTCGAAATGGAAACAGGCATTACAATTGCCGATGTTGATGTAGATTTTATATCTCATGAGCGGGTAAATAATAAAACCTTTTCAGACTGTGCTGCCTCAGAACTCGGCCGTAATGAGGAAGTTCTGTTTCGCTCGGTGGAACTCGAGGACAGCTGGTCTGTCGATGATGGATCAGGCACCGGGCTGAGTCCCGCGGAGCTTAAACGCTTTGTTGATGACCGGCCTTTTGTTCCCGCATCCTCTGATTCACGGGAACACCGATGCCGTGAGATATTCTCAATTCAGAGTGCCGGGATCGCTTCGAGGCTGAGACATATAGGCTGTAAGTCGGTGATAATCGGGCTCTCAGGCGGTCTTGATTCTACCCTGGCCCTGCTTGTCTGCATAGAGGCCTTCAAGAGTCTCGGGCTTTCGTTGAAAGGCATAAAATGCATTACGATGCCGGGTTTCGGAACCACGAAGCGTACAAAGGGAAATGCCGAAAAGCTTTGTGAATCACTTGGTCTTAAATTAGAAACGATAGAGATATCTGATGCCGTAAGGCAGCATTTCGGTGATATCGGCCACGATGAGGATGTTAAAAATATCACCTATGAAAACTCACAGGCAAGGGAGCGCACCCAGATCCTGATGGATAAGGCAAACCAGGCCGGAGCAATCGTTGTCGGCACAGGCGACTTATCCGAGCAGGCCATGGGCTGGAGCACATACAACGGTGATCATATGTCAATGTATGCGGTAAACACCGGAGTCCCGAAAACCCTGGTTAGATTTCTTGTTGAGTATTACATCGAGCATATTGCAGAGCCGGATACGGCTGCGGTTTTAGTTGATATTAATGAAACCCCGATATCACCTGAGCTGCTGCCGCCGGATGAGAACGGCGACATAGCGCAGAAAACCGAAGATAATATTGGACCTTACGAATTACATGATTTCTTTCTTTATCAGGTTGTTAGATGCGGATTTGAACCCAGGAAGGTTCTTTTCTTAGCTGAGGCGGCTTTCAGAGAGGTCTACAGCAGGGAGACTATCAGAAAATGGCTCAAACTGTTCTACCGCAGATTTTTCAGCCAGCAGTTCAAACGTTCATGTGTTCCAGACGGTCCAAAGGTCGGAACCATCGCACTTTCCCCGCGCGCTGACTGGCGAATGCCCAGCGATGCCAGTGCGGAGCTGTGGCTTAAGCAATTGTAGGTTGAAACCTGTGAATAGCTTATTTTCTCCAGAACTGCGGAGTAAGCAGTGCGAATACAGTGAAAAGCTCCAGACGGCCTGTCATCATTGCCAGCGACAGAAACCACTTAACGTATCCTGGAAAGAAGAAATAATTTTCGGTGGGTCCGATTCGACCGAAACCCGGACCTATGTTTCCTACAGTTGCTAATGCTGTCGTTAGCGAGGTTTCGATATCGGTACCGCAGGTAGCAACAACCAGGGTGGATACCAGAATTGTGAATATATAGAGCCCGAAGAAGCCTGCTATTGTATAGACTACCTCTTTTCTGATCGT
>DMKD01000439.1 GCA_003454605.1 Spirochaeta sp.
AGAACAGACAACCGTCAGGGCGGCGGTTACCAGGGCAGAACAGACAACCGCCAGAGCGGAGGATACCAGGGCAGACCAGGCGGCGGCCAGAGCGGAGGATACCAGGGCAGACCAGGCGGCGGTTACCAGGGACGCAGCGGCGGACCCGGCAGACCAAGCGGACCTGGTAGACCGGGACAGGGCCGACCAGGTAGCGGATCTTCGTCTCCCGCGAGTGAAGCCAAGAAAAGCACTGGAAGAAAGGTTTTTAAAACTAAAAAGAAGATAGATTATAAGAAGAAAAACGATTTCCAGAAGGAAAAAGATTTTCACATAAAGAAGAAAACCGTACAGATGGTTAATCCTGTTCCGACTGAAATTGAGATGATGGAAGTTATCACAGTTTCAGATCTTGCTCGAAAGATGAATCTTAAAGCATCGGAACTTATCGGAAAGCTCATGGGTATGGGCATGATGGTTACTATAAATCAGCAGATTGATTCTGAAACTGCAGAACTTCTTGCAGCAGAATATAACTGTAAGGTTAAGATTGTTTCTTTATACGATGAAACACTCATTGAGAGTGAAAAAGATGCTGATGATGATCTCAAATCAAGACCTCCGATTGTGACTGTCATGGGTCATGTAGACCACGGTAAAACCAAACTTCTTGATGCTATCAGAAAGACGGACATTGTTTCCGGCGAGCACGGCGGAATTACCCAGCACATTGGTGCATCAAAGGTAGATCTCGAAAGCGGTTCAATGGTTTTCCTCGATACTCCGGGTCATGAGGCATTTACCCTTATGCGTGCGCGAGGTGCTCAGGTTACCGATATTGTAATCCTGGTTGTTGCAGCGAACGACGGTGTAATGCCCCAGACTATTGAGGCAATCAACCATGCAAAAGAGGCTAAGGTGCCTATTATTATCGCTGTCAACAAGTGTGACCTGCCGGAAGCAAATGTCGACAGGGTTAAACAGCAGCTTTCTGAATACAACCTTATTCCTGAAGACTGGGGCGGAACAACCCTCTTTAACGAGATTTCCGCTCTTAAGGGAACCGGTGTCAAAGAATTGATGGATACCATCCTTCTTCAGTCAGAACTGCTTGAGCTCAAGGCCAACTACGATTGCCGGGCTGAAGGTACAGTAATTGAATCCAGGGTTGATCAGGGTCGCGGTATAGTCTCATCAGTCATTGTTGAACGCGGAACATTGAAGATCGGCGATAGCTTTGTTGCCGGTATCTATCCGGGGAAGGTTCGTGCCCTGTTTGACGATAAGGGTAATAAACTTACCGAAGCAGGACCTGCTACACCGGTTGAGATTCTGGGATTCACGGGTATACCTAATGCAGGTGCACCCTTCCAGGTTACTGAGAACGAAAAAACCGCCCGAATGGTTGGTGAAAAACGTCAGGAACTTGAAAAGCAGGGTCGGGCAGAAAACCTTACGAAGATCACACTCGATAACCTCTATGACTCAATCCAGGAAGGAGAGATTCAGGAACTCAAGGTTATCATCAAGGGCGACGTTCATGGTTCGGTGGAAGCTCTGCAGACATCACTAAAGAAACTCAGCACTGATGAAATCAAACTTAATCCTATACATGCAGCTGCGGGTGCCATCGTCGAGAACGATATTACACTTGCATCAGCATCAAATGCCATTATTGTAGGCTTCCATGTTCGACCGACAGCAAAGGCTCTAGCCTTAGCTGAACGTGAAAAGGTTGATATCAGGAAGTACAACATAATCTATGATGCAGTAGCAGATATAAAAGCTGCAATGGAAGGTATGCTTGCACCTGAACTTTCCGAAGAAACACTCGGAACGGTTGAAGTACGTGAAGTCTTCAAGGTTCCAAAAATCGGCCTGATCGCCGGTTGTTATGTGACCAGCGGGAAGGTCAAACGTAATGAAAGTGTACACGTCATCCGGGACGGTGTTATTTTGCATTCAGGCAAGATTACATCGCTTAAGAGATTCAAAGATGATGCAAAAGAGGTTGAAGCAGGATACGAATGTGGTATCGGAATCGAAAACTATCTCGACGTAAAGGTCGGAGATCAGTTCGAGGTATACGTAATTAAGGAGACCGCCAGAAATCTTTCTTAGATTTCCGGCTCCATAGCATATGTCTGAATACAGATTACAGCGTGTCGAAAACATGGTACGCGAAATTATAAGTGAAATGATAATGAAGGGGATCATCAAGGATCCCCGCATTTCAAGCCTTATCTCAATTTCAAAGATTGATATTTCCAAGGATCTATCTTTTGCCAGAATATATATTTCCGGATTTGAAAATGAGAAAAAAACTAAATCAAGTGTCGACGGTCTCAATTCCGCGGCCGGGTTTATTCAGAAGCATCTGGGGAAAAAGATGCACACACGAACAACCCCCAAACTCAAGTTTATTTTCGACAGCTCAATCCGTGACGGTTTTGAGATGACAAAGAAGCTTGAATCGATGCATATCGAGCCGGAACAAACTGACGAAAGTGACGACTGAGACAAACGGAATTATACTTTTAAATAAAACTGCCGGCCTTACTTCATTTAAGGCCCTCGGCAGTCTCAAGAAGGCACTCAGGGACTACAGCGGTTCAAAGGTAAAAATCGGTCATACAGGCACCCTCGACAGCTTTGCTGAAGGCCTTCTGGTAATTCTTTCCGGCAGATTCACAAAACTCAATCCTGTTTTCACCGGCTTTAATAAAACATATGAAGCAGATATCGTCTTCGGCACCCGAACAAATACGCTTGATCCAGGCGGGGAGGTGGTCGAAAATCTTCCTGTTCCCGAACTAAACGAAATAGAAAAACATATCCCCCTGTTCAAAGGCGGCATTAAACAGCGTCCGCCGCTGTTCTCAGCGGTACATGTGAACGGCGAGAGGGCATATAAAAAGGCCCTTCAGGGGACGATTACCGAACTGCCCGAGCGCGATATACGCATAGATGCTTTCGACATTCTTGACTGGCGGCCGCCTGTTCTGAAATGCCGCATAGCATGTTCTAAGGGAACCTACATCCGGTCAATAGCAAGAGATCTGGGCATCGCTGCCGGTTCCTGTGCCCATCTGGGTGCACTTACAAGGCTCAGTGTCGGGCCATTCAATATTGGAGACAGCGTTTATGCCGCCGACTTCAAGCCCGGGAAGGATCTGATCAGCGGGCGTGATGTTTTTTTAAAACTATCAGCTGTTCATCCCGAACAATTCGGCATAATCGAAGCTAGGGATGAAGGCGTGAGGCTCCTCCGGCACGGCGCCGACATAGATGACAGTTTTTTTATCGAGGAGCCTGCTGTCAATGGTTCATATGCCGTTTTCAACGACAATGATTTTATTGCTTATATTAGCTATATGGACGGAAGGTACAGCTATAATTTTGTGGGCTGTATATGAAAGTAATTGATTGGAACAGTTTTGTAGAAAAGGGCTTGGGCATTAATGAGCCGGTATCATTCACAACAGGAGTCTTCGACGGACTGCACAGGGGGCACCATGAACTCCTCAGCTGTCTGACTTCTATTAAAGAAAATATCCCTGTTATTGCTACTTTCAAATCAAATCCGTTCAGGCTGCTGAGACCGGAAAGTTATAAGGGCGATATTTCAACTGCATCACAGAAGCTTGATCTGCTGGCCGGACACGGCTGCCAAATCGTTATCCTGATTGACTTTTCTCTGAAATTCAGTAAACTGTCAGGAAGGGATTTTTTCAACATTATCAGGAAACATCTTGATATGAGTCACCTTGTTCTAGGAAAAGATCATAAGCTTGGCAGTCGCGGAGATACGACTGCTCTACAGGCTAAATCAATGCTTGAACCGGATGGGATAGCAGTTGATATAGTTGAACCCCTGTTTGATCAGGGAAAGCCTGTCAGCAGCACCCGTATAAGGGGCGCAATTGAAACAGGAGATTTTACAACAGTGATAAGGCTGTTAGGAAGAGAGCATGAAATCGACATCTCCGGTGCCGGTTTTTCAGATGAAAACAATTCTCCCTATCTAAGGAGAAATGATATAAAACAGGTTATTCCATTTCCGGGCAGATATGCTGTCTCGCTTGGAAGGGACGGAAAGACCTTTGCCACAAAAATAAAAATTAATGAAGCCAGGATTGAGTTTGAAAATACACCTGATTTTCAAGCCGAAACACTGACTTTTAATCGCTATTTGCAGGAGTAAATTGAATGTTAACAAAAGAAGCAAAACAGGAAATCATTACAGAATACGGACTTAATGATAAAGACACAGGTTCAACCGAGGTACAGATTGCCTTGCTTACAGCAAGAATTCTAGATCTTACCGACCACTTTAAATCACACAAGAAGGATCACAGTTCAAGACGTGGTCTGCTCAAACTTGTAGGCCAGAGAAGAACACTTCTTAAGTACCTCAAGAAAAAAGATCTTGATTCTTACAGAGAGATTCTCAAGAAACTCAATCTTAGAAAGTAATAAAAATAGGAAATTAATATGATTAATACAGTAAGTCTGGAAATTGAAGGTAAGGAATTAGTCCTTGAAACAGGCAAAATGGCTAAACAGGCTAACGGTTCGGTTTATGCAACCTACGGCGGTTCAGCTGTTCTTGCAACCGCATGCTGCGGTTCTAAACCCGTTGAAGGCCTGGATTATGTTCCCCTGCAGGTCGAATATAACGAAAAATATTACGCTGCAGGTAAAATTCCGGGCGGATTTTTAAAGAGAGAAGGCCGACCGAAAGATAAGGAAATACTTGTATGTAGACTTATCGACAGACCGATGCGTCCGCTGTTTCACAAAGAATTCGGAAGAGAGATTCAGGTTGTGCCAACCGTTGTTTCATCCGACCAGATAAACATGCCCGACGTAATCGCAATGGTTGCCTCTTTCGCAGCTGTCGCTATTTCAGATATTCCCTTTGAAGGCCCCGTAGGAGCCGTAAGAGTTTGTTATGTTGACGGCGAATATGTAATTAACCCGACCTTTCAGCAGGTTGAAAAATCAGACCTTGAAATCATGGTTGCCGGCTCTGAAGAAGGCATAACAATGGTTGAGGGCGGTGCTAAAGAAGTATCTGAAGAGATTCTTCTCGAAGCAATCGACAAGGCCAAGGTTGTAATTGACGGAATCTGCAAAATGCAGAGAGATCTTGTTGAAAAATGCGGAAGAGAAAAACTGCCTTTAACAAAGAGTTCCCTTGTACTCGAAAATAAAGATGCAATCTACAATGATGTATACTCTAAAATCGAGACAGCTTGTTTTGTAAAAGGTAAATTTGAAAGATACGCAGCAATAAAGACTGTTGTAAATGAAGCAAAAGAAACCTATTGCGGCGAGTTTGATGAAGACCAGATGAAACTCTTCAGTGCTCTCATGGAAGAAATTGAGTCTACTATTGTTAGAAAATCAATTCTTGAGAAGAAAGTTCGAACAGACGGACGAGGTCCTGAAGACATCAGAAACATTACATGTGAAATCGGAAAACTACCGAGAGCACACGGAAGTGCATTGTTCACCCGCGGTGAGACTCAGTCACTTGGTGTTACTACTCTTGGAACCGTATTCGACGAACAGATGGTAGATGATATTGACGGTGAAAAGAGATATAAAAACTTCATGCTCCACTACAATTTTCCTCCCTTTTCAGTTGGAGAGTGTGGAAGATTAGGTACAGGCCGTCGTGAGATTGGACATGGACATCTTGCCCAGCGGGCACTTGAAGGAATCCTTCCTACAAAAGAGAAATTTCCGTACACTATCAGAGTTGTTTCCGAGATTCTTGAATCTAACGGTTCATCTTCAATGGCTACAGTATGTTCCGGAACCCTTTCACTGCTGGATGCAGGTGTCCCCATTAAGAAACCTGTAGCAGGTATTGCAATGGGACTTATAACAGATAACACCAACACTGTGGTTTTATCTGATATTCTCGGCGAAGAGGACCACCTCGGAGATATGGACTTCAAGGTCTGTGGAACCGAAGAGGGAATCACAGCCTTCCAGATGGATATTAAAATCTCCAATGTCAGCCCTGAAATAATGAAGACAGCATTAGAGCAGGCTAAACAGGGAAGAATGCATATCCTCGGAATCATGAATGAAACTATCTCTGAACCCAGTACTAACGTTTCTGAATTTGCTCCGAGAATTGTTAATATTTCAATTCCTGAAGACAAAATCGGCGGAGTCATCGGGCAAGGCGGAAAGACAATCAAAACTCTATCCGAGCGGTTTGATGTTAAAATCAATATCGAACAGGACGGTGCAACAACTGTTTACGGTAAAAATAAAGCAGCAGCTGATGAAGCACTTGCAGCTATAAAGGGTCTTGTTGAAGATCCTGAAATAGGTACAATTTATACCGGTTCAGTTAAGAAAATCGTTGATTTTGGTGCTTTCGTAGAATTCCTTCCCGGAAAAGAAGGTTTATGTCATATTTCAAGACTCTCACGCAAGAGAATCAACAAGGTTGATGATGTACTCTCATTGAATCAGGAAATTCCTGTAAAGATCATTGAGATCGACAGAATGGGCCGTGTTAATCTCAGTTATATTGAAGCAGTAGAGGACCTTGAAAAGGATAAAAAATAAATCGTTTCCATGTTATAATTTAAACCCGGTGTACTCAGGCACCGGGTATTTTTTTTAAAAAAAGGAGCATGTGCAGTTCATGCAGAAGATCTTAGTTCATTATAAAAGTGATTCAGAACTTGAACCAGTCTATTCATCAGAAGCGGCAAGCGGAGCTGATTTGAAAGCCGATATCAATGAAAACATCATTGTTAAAGCCGGTGCAAAAGTAATAATTCCAACAGGTATTTATTTAGAGATACCGCCGGGATTTGAGGCTCAGATAAGACCCCGATCCGGTCTCGCCGCCCGCTGCGCTATCACTGTTCTTAATACTCCGGGCACAATTGATGCAGA
The DNA here is from genome assembly GCA_003454605.1 of Spirochaeta sp. GTDB lineage: Bacteria > Spirochaetota > Spirochaetia > UBA9216 > UBA9216 > Thalassospirochaeta. Next base: position 6,910 of record DMKD01000439.1, read on the forward strand.
TTACCGGGGAGAGGTGAAAGTCATTCTCATCAATCTAGGGACAGAAGATTTCACCATCAAACGCGGCGACCGTATTGCCCAGATGGTGTTTGCGCCGGTTGTCAGAGCACAATTGGAGAAAACCTTTGAACTTAATGATTCAAATAGAGGCAGCGGTGGATTCGGTTCAACGGGAATCCACGGCTGATAAAGCGTAGTGACAAGAAGCTTTACAGGAATATATAAATACACAGCAGGGGAATTTCTCTTCTCTTTCTTCGTGGCATTTCTGTTTTTCTTCTTTATTTTCTTTGTAAATCAGATTCTCCTGATTGCCGAAGAAATTCTTTCAAAGAATATTGATCTTTTCTCGGTCATTAAACTTCTATTTTATTCACTTCCCGCAATTGTATCATTCGCCTTTCCTTTCGGAGCCCTCGTAGGTGCTTTGATGGCGGTAGGAAGACTATCATCGGACAATGAAATTCTGGCATTTCAGGCCTGCGGCATTTCATACCACAGACTGCTTCTGCCCATTGCTGTTCTGGGGCTTATATTCTCTGTAGGCAGTTTTATAATAAATGATATATTTCTTCCTCTCGGTACGATAAAATTCAGTCAGCTATATCGTGAAATTTTATATTCAAATCCTGAACTTGAGCTTTCACCGTATTCCATCAAGAGATATCAGAACTCAACAATAATCACAGGTGATATATCAAAGGGAGGGATATCTGATCTTATAATTATCGATAAGACCCCCGAAAAGGATAAACGCGTTATTCTTGCTGATTCAGCCTCGCTGAATAATCTTGAAGAGCAAAGCGGCGTTATCTCGCTTGAATTGGACAACGTATTCGTTCAGACCTTCAATAAACAGAAGAAAAATGATTTTAATTATCTTTCCTCAGAACTGATGACATACAACATCCTTCTACGCGATATTTCCTTCGCAATGAGTTCACCTGGTCCCCGCGAGATGAGTTCAAGAGATGTGAAGACCGAGATCGATAAGAAACGCGGGGTACAGAATCAGAAGATAGCAAGTAATGACCGCAAAGCGTTCCGTGCCGGCTACAACATGAACAGTGAATATTACCACCAATCTTATACACCTCTGCAACAGCGGAGTCTGGGTTCATTAATCTCCTTCAATGATGATTACACCAACCGAATAAATAAAAAAATCGGAGACAGGGCCCTCCAGGGCTATCTTGTTGAATATTATAAAAAATTCTCACTGCCTTTTGCCTGCTTTGTATTCGTCATTTTTGCATTTCCGGTCGGATTATTCACCAAACGAAGCGGCCGTTCAGTCGGATTTGCCGTTGGTTTGCTTGTTGCAGTTGCCTATTGGGGCCTGCTGTTTGCCGGTCAAACCTTTGGCATACAGAATAATGCCTCAGCCGGTATAGCAATGTGGATGCCCGATATTGTAATTGCACTGGCAGCCCTGTCAGCAGCCCTCATTAGGTTCAGGAGATAGCAGTGGTAAAAACTCTTGACCGGATGATAATTAAACAATTCCTCCCGACACTCATCGTTGCACTGTTTTTTTTCATTCTTATCCTTGAGATGGTAGATCTTTTTGCGAATCTCTGGCGCTACATAAATAATGAGGTGTCAGTATCACAGATGCTTGAGGTTTTCATATATTATATTCCCCGATGTGTTAACTTCTCCCTGCCGATGGCACTTTTGTTCTCCGTTTCATACACCCTTGGCAACTACTATGCTAACAATGAGCTAATTGCCATATTCGGTTCGGGGGTATCGCTGTTCAGATTCGTAATTGCCCTTGTTTTCTTCGGCATGCTCTTCAGCTTCGGCTCATTTCTATT
>DMKD01000390.1:0-2907 GCA_003454605.1 Spirochaeta sp.
TCAAACCTCGTATCCGAAGGACTGCTCAAATTCAAAAAGGGAGTCGGAACCTTCATACAGGTAAAGCCCGAAACCGGAAACCTGCACGGGATAACCAGTTTCACCGAAAATGCAAAAAAGGCCGGTATGGATCCCACCTCAGAGGTACTTCGCTTTGAAAGGATAAAGGCGGCAGATGTCGATATAATCGCAAACGAGAAACTTCAGATAGATAATTCAGAAGATCTTTACCGTATTGAACGTTTACGAAAAGCCAACGACAGTCCGATGATCCTCGAAGACAGGTTCATTGTAGCAAAATACTGCCCGGGGCTCTTTGAGCATTCTCTCAAGAGTTCACTGTATGCAATATTTGAAGAGATATACGGACTTAATATCACAAGCACCGATGAAACAATTCAGGCGGTAATTCTTGATGACTATCAGGCTGATCTGCTCGGTGTTGATTCCGGAATGGCAGGCTTTCTTGTTTCTGCAGTTGGATATATCGATGATGAAGTTCCTCTATGGTGGGAAACAACCCTCCATAAGCCTGACGGATTTGAATTCCGATGCAAGGTGAAACCGAAGCAGAACCAGCAGAAACTCGAAGGCCGGGTATTGTTCAACGATAACGAAAACAGATAGCGCCATTAAATCCGGACAGCCCTCAACTCGAATTCATAGCCTTGAATCCTATAACTGCAGCGCCTGTCTCGGCTGTTTCACCAATAATTTCGAATTTGAATTCTTTCATCAGCTTCTGTTTGAATTCCGTGTAAGCACCAGCTGCGCCTCCGCCGACATGTAATATCCTATCGGATATATCACAGATATTCTTCCATTCATCAAGAATTCCCATAAGATAGTTGACGTTGCCTGAAATAAGAGCAAAAAGCATATCTTCCCGATTTGAATCAAGGGCGATATTGCTGAACGAGGCAGTCAGATTATCCAGCTTCTGTCTGTCTCCACTCAGATAAGGTCTGAATTGCACCGGACTTTTTTCCATGCCGCTAAGAACCGCAGCCAAATACTCAAGATAAAATTCATCCCTGGATAATTCGCGGCAGAAATTCGTTCTAAACCATTCTATTGAAGCTCCGCCGGCACCAAGCGTACGCATCAGCAGCCAGCGGTCTCTATACGCATGAGTTCGTATAAGATGGTTCTCTCCAGCTATCGGCTTGTCTGAGCACATTAACAGGATCTCAACGGTACCTGCCGTATTAAGAAGCATGCCCGGTTCATTTACACCGGCACCGACAGCGGCACAAGCAGTATCATTGGCTCCGATTATCACTTTCGCACCTGCAGGCAGTCCTGTTTCAGCAGAAACACTCTTATCAACAAGGCCGGCAATCTCAGCAGAATCAATAATATCCGGAAGATGGGCTCTGGAGATACCTGTTTTTTCAAGGAGTTCGTTGCTCCAGTCTGAATAATTCAGGGTTTCATATAGACCGGTAAAGGACGCATTGGATGGTTCGATGAGAAATTTCCCCGCAAGCTTTTTCATAAACCAGGTAATTACATGACCGAATACCGCACCATCGGGCAGCTTGCCTCCGTACTGCTCTTTTATCCAGAGCATACTTGTAACGGAAATACCGCCGGGGATCGGAGGATTCCCGGTTATAGACCGGAATCTTTCGATCCCGATATTCTTTACTATCCAGTCGGCCTGCTTCTGACTCCTTCTGTCCAGATGCAGAATAACCGGAGTCAGCGCATTACCGCCACCGTCCATCAACAGCAGGGAGGGACAAAGGGTCGAAAAGACTATTCCTGATATTTCAGAGCAATTAATCTCAGTGCAGGCTTTTAAGAATGCATTCCATAATACCGAAACATCAATTTCTACACAATTCCCCGGGCGAGTGACTGGAGCATAAGCAACCTTAGCCCGATCAAGTGTTTTTCTATTTTCGTCAATTATCGATGCCTTTAAAGATTGCGTGCCTATATCTACCGCCAGAATTTTTCGTTCGCTCATGATCATGATTATAACTTCACTTATCATAATACAAAAGACAATGATCTCTTATATGCAATTTTAGCACATGCATGTTATGATTTTACCATCACAGCAACTGCGGGGGTAAGAGTATGGAAAACAAATTGAGTGGGGTGATAGTATCACTTGTAACACCATTTTCAAAGGATGAAATTAACGAAGATTCCTTCCTTGAAAATATCGAAAAGCTTAACAAGACTTCAGTTAAAGGATACCTTGCCCTCGGAGGCAACGGAGAAGCCCAAAGTATGACGCCCGCCGAGCAGACTAAAATCCTTAGGCTGACTGCAGGTAACAAGGCTGATAAAATACTTCTTGCCGGGATATCATCTGACTCCACGAAGGTTCTTCTGGAAAAAGCAAAATGGGCAGCAGATATTGGAGCTGATGGGATAAGGGTTCCCTGCCCGCATTATAATCCCAAGCATGTTTCAAGAGAAGTGATGATAAGATTCTTTTCAGATATTGCAGATCAGACACCCCTTCCAATACTTTTATATAACGCTCCTGCTCTCACCGGAATCTCTCTTTCTCCGTCGGTAATCGAAAAGCTTGCCGCCCATCCGAATATTCTAGGCATCAAGGATTCCAGTCTTACAAGTCTATACGGTTACCTTAATATTAAGAGGAAAACCCCCGATTTTAAAATATTTGCAGGTTCTGCATCCTTTTTACTCCCGGCCTTAATGGCTGGAGCCTCAGGCGGGGATATGTCTTTAGCCAACTATCTGCCTGAAGCCTGCTGTAAATTATTTGACTCTTTTAAGAATGGAGATATTGGAAAAGCCCAGAACCTTCACGGCAGACTGCTTGCTGTAAATACTGCAGTCTCGGGAAAATGGGGTTTCCCCGGGGTGAAGGCTGCTATGTCATTATTGGGCTATAAGGGAGGCGAAGCTAGAAATCCTTAT
>DMKD01000390.1:2919-5244 GCA_003454605.1 Spirochaeta sp.
ATCAATGCTGAGACAGTTTTTTCTCAATATGCTGCTTAAGAACTTTATCCACCTTATGGGAAGATAGTTCCCGCAAATTCTTTTTCCGCTGTTCAGTATCGACACCTGTACAGACAGACGTCAGAATCTTCACACAATCATCCGGGGCTATTGCTGCCGAATTGAGAACTATATCAAAAAGCTCTACATGGTTCGGAATAAAATAAAAATTGCTTTCAATGAATTTATTTCGAAGGCGATCATCTTCCTTCACTGTTTTTGACGCTTCTTCAAAGCTGATTCCAAGCTTTTCACTCTCATTTTCTATCCGGATATTCTGCGGTGCCTGAATCCTCACATTATAGACTCCGCCGAAATCCTGAAGAATTCCATAACTTCCCCGTCCGGCAATAACAACATTACCGTGCTGCGCAATTGCTATTATCGTTTCGGCAAGAAAATTAATTGTAGTCTTTTTGTATTCGTCAATTCTATCCCAGAGATGATTTACAGAATTGTAGATATCATCAAGTCTTACAATGCCGTATTCCTTTATAATATCTGCTATTCTGTCTTTATCGATGTAAAGATAGCCCGTCTCTTCTGCCAGCCTACGGCCGATATCCTCGCCGCCGCTTCCGATTGTTCTGGATATGGTTACTACACTCATGATGTCCTCCTAAAAGATAAATTTCTTCGAGTGAACAAATTTGAGCTATATATAAAAGATACTAGTTGAAATCTGGAAAATCAAATATATTTCGGCAGCTGTCAAACAGGCGGATTTTCTGTATATCAATAATTATTCTGTATGATTTCAGCCGCATGCACATTCACCGACGCTTCAAACTCTATCAGATCATCAACATCATCCGGGAGTCTTCCCGATATTTGCTCCAGAGTATCGGAAATCAGATTCGGTATATCTATGAAGGAAAGCCTCTTATTCATGAATGCTTCCACTGCCGCCTCATTTGCAGCATTAAAAACCAAAGGATTAATTCCGCCCTCAACCATTGCTTCACGTGCGAGGCGCAGACAGGGAAACCGCTCTTCATCGGGCGGTCTGAAATCAAGGGAAAGCGCTTGAGTAAAATCAAGAGATTCGTGTATTCCGTTTGATCGTTCTGGGTACATCAGAGCATGCTGAATTGCAAAGGTCATTGAAGGCCTGGACATTTGTGCTATTATTGAATTATCACAGAATTCCACCATGCTGTGAACGATGCTCTGAGGATGTATGACAACATCTATCTTATTATGAGACACGCCGAACAGCCATCCGGCCTCCATCATTTCCAATCCTTTATTTGCCATCGTTGCAGAGTCAACTGTAATCTTCGGTCCCATGGACCAGTTCGGATGCTGCAGAGCATCTTCTACAGTAACATATTTGAGTTCTTCAGCACTTCTATCACGAAATGCACCACCTGAAGCGGTCAGCAGAAGCCGTCGAATCTTTCCGTGCGTCCTGTTTCCCTCAAGGCATTGAAATATCGCATTATGCTCACTGTCGACCGGGAAAATCCGGCCTTCGGATAATTGCTCGGCTGCCATTACAATATGCCCGGCAACCACAAGCGTCTCTTTATTGGCTATTGCAACATCCTTGCCCGCAGCTAGGGCGGCGAGAACAGCTCGCAGCGCAACAGTCCCCGTCGTCGCCACAAGAACGATATCAGCGTCAGGAAGGGTGGCAAGGCGCTCCAGTCCATCCGAACCTTCACGAGAGTAGAGAGATGTTTCATCAACATCAAACTCCAGGGCTATAGCATCCAGCTCCTTTGCCCGCCTCCCGGCAGCTATTCCTGCAAGCTCAAGCCTGTCACTGTGCTCGCGGATTACCCTGAGAGTGCTCTCACCAACAGAGCCCGTCGCTCCAAGTAAAACGATTTTGCGCTTTTTTCCGAGTTCGGGCAGCTGTCTAAATGGATAGATATTTTCGTCATTGCTGTATGATCTTTTATATGTGGTCTCGTCGTCTATCCGACATAAGTTTTCCATTAAAGCTCCATTTTCAGGCCGGTGAAAAGCCCTGCCTTTTATCGACGGCTTCTGAATACTTTTCGGCGGCCGAAGCATCTTTGATTATATGCTCGAGTTCACTTAAATAAGTTCTGAAACGATCACGTCCGGTTTCAGTCAAGTGACAGAGCGTGTTAGGCTTGTTTTTATCATAACCCTTTATAACCTTCACAAAGCCGGCCTCTTTCAAAATACTGATGTGCCTGCTTAAATTACCGTCGGTTAGATTACATAATCCTTTCAATTCGTTAAAGCTATGTCCGTTGGATTGAGTGTATAGCGCTGTCATGATACTCAACCGTGCTTTTTCATGCATCAGCC
>DMKD01000353.1 GCA_003454605.1 Spirochaeta sp.
TGTCTCAAAGTCAAGACGCTTTTTATCTTCGAGGGTTCCCATGAGTGTCAGGCAGTGTTTTTCTGCTTCGGTTGACGGCAGCATGCTAATTGGTAAAGCGGATTGATACGAGTTTTTTTTCTTCAGAGATCTTTGCAACAGTAGCCTCAACGGGAAAGGATTTTTTTCGATCGTTATTCAGGAAAATTCTTATGCTCTCAAGCGGCTGCAGCCTGTTCTTTTTATCATGAATGAATGCGCCCCGCTCAGAAAGCATAACAATCTTTGCATTTATTTCCTCAGCCTTTTCCTCATCAGGAAGTTTAATTTCGATGACAGAATCCAGATGCAGATTGAGTTTTTCAATTACAGAGGCTTCAGTATGTGGAGCGGAGAAAAGCTCGCCTTTGATTTTATCCGGATATAGTTTGAACAGTCTGAACGCTCCATCTTCTGCAGTGATCAGGCTGATTTCATCATCTGTCGTTATCGGGGTCGGCTGGGCGGGGCATTTTACGGTAATATTAGCATCGGCTACTGAGTAAATTTCGGCATTCAGCTCCTCATCGCCGAAATTGATCTTCGCGGGCTGTCCCTGTGTAAATGATGCGGTTGAAATGATGCCGGGTTCATCCTCGGGTACTGTGTATCCCAGTTTGAGTTTCAATCCCTCAATCAGTTGCTTATTCGCCTCGCTGATCTCATTCAGCTTGTGCTCAGCCTGCCTGAATCTGCTCTTACTGATAAGAAGATTATATTTATCTTCAGATTTTTTCATGCTGAGCGCGAGTTCTTCTATCAGATCAAGCTCAAGGATGGTAAGGTTGTGTTTCCTGATGAGTTTCTGAAAACTTGCTTCCGCTGAATCTCTAATTTTTTTTCTACTTCTCAATTTTATAACCACCGTAAATGTAATTATGAAAATAATGACTGCCGTTATTATGATAATCATGGCAGTCCTTTCATTTATACCCTCATTTAAAGCTTTTGCAATCGCCTGCAGCGCTGTATTTGTATTATTGTCTTCCATACGCCTGTTAAAACTCTATATAATCAGACGCGATTTCAATGAGTTTATCGGTTTCATCAAGGGCAAATAGATAGATCTCATCCTTGGTCTGAAATACGATTGCCTTGTCTGATTTCTGGGTAAGGATTTTTGCAGTGTCTCCGTTAGTGAGTCTGTAACGGCCGGCCCTGAACCCGATCAATCCCGAACCGTTTATTTTGACAGATGGTTTCCATCCGGTATCTTCATAATTTTCGATAATTTCTGCATCATTAACATCAGTCCAGGCAAAATTGATCTTTCCATAGGCCTCAGAATGGATTCCTTCACTATCAATCAGAATCTCTGTGGGTCTTCCGAAGATGAAGTAAACAACAGAGAACGTAACGAGAAGTATTACGATTGACAGAAGTTTCTGCCCCCTCTTACCCGGACGTAATATCATAAGAATGATAACTGCTGCAAGGACGATTCCGAAAAATATAAGCAGCGTGCTTCCTGAACTGAAGGTTAAAGTCATATTGAACTCCTCGATATAATCTGCAATCTATCCTAATAATAACAGCTTTTTCCGGGAAATATTCAAAAATTATTTAATTTCCATACTTTCGCCCCTTGTGGATTGTGGAAAATTGTAATAATATAAAGTTACAAAAGTAATATACATGAGCATATGTAACACTATGTAAGTTTATCTGTATGGAGGACTGTGCTCAATCAGGGCGTCGGCTGTATGCAGGCGCGTAAGAATAATTAGAGAATGCCCGAGGAGGTAATAGATGGCTTTTGAATTTGGCAAAAAACAGTCTCTTGAAACAATGAAGCTGATGCTCACATCACGCCGGTTTGAAGAGAAAGTAAATGAGATGTTCATGCAGGGTCTCATTCATGGAACAACACACCTTGGTATCGGTCAGGAAGCGCTTCACGCAGGTGTAAGCCCCGCTCTTGATAAAGATGACTGGATCCTTCCCAACCACCGCGGGCACGGTCACTGTATAGCAAAGGGTTCTACCCCTTATGACATTATGGCTGAGCTTATGGCTATCCGTGAGGGTGTATGTAAGGGGATGGGCGGTTCGATGCACATCATCGATACCAGATATAAAAATATGGGAAGCTCAGGCATCGTAGGTTCTGCTATTCCTATGGCTACCGGTATGGCTCTTCAGCTGAAGAGAGAAGGCAAGAAGAATGTTGTTTGTACAATGTTCGGTGATGCCGCAAGTAATCGCGGAGCTTTCCATGAAGCCCTTAATATGGGCTCAATATGGGATGTCCCGGTTCTCTACCTTTGTGAAAATAATATGTACGGAATGTCGGTTCCTGCGAAGTACTCGGTGTCAGTAGAAGATATTGCCGACAGAGGAACCGGATACAATATCGAGAGTAAGATTATTGACGGAAATGATGTTGAGCTTGTTTACAGTACTGTTAAAGAAATTGCCGACAATATGCGCAAAGATCCTAAGCCCTTCCTGCTTGAAGTGAAAACCTACAGATGGCTTGGGCATTCCAAATCAGATCGTCGTGAATATCGTACAAAGGAAGAAGAAGCACTTTGGAAGGCCAGATGCCCAATTGCCATGTTCAAAACTAAATTACTTGAACGCGGATATATTACTGAAAAGGCATATGACAAGATGAAGGATGATGTTGAGGCTGCGATTGAAGCAGCAACCGAGAAGTGTAAGGGTAAAGAACGAGTTCAACTTGCCGAAGCACTCGATTATGTTTACAGCAGTTAAGGGGCATAAAATGGCAGAAATAACATTTTTACAGGCAATTACAGATGCTATGAGTGAAGAGATGAGGGCTGACAAAGATGTTGTTCTCATCGGAGAAGATATCGGTGTTTACGGTGGATGTTTTGGCGGCTCACGCGGAATGCTTGATGAGTTTGGAACTAAACAGATGCTTGAAACACCAATTTCAGAGGAAGGCTTCATGGACCTGGCAATGGGTGCTTCAATGGTCGGTATGAGGCCGATTGTTGAGATAATGTTCGGTGACTTTTCAACCCTTGTTTCAGACGGTCTAATCAATCACGCGGCTAAATATAAGTTTATGACAGGTGGACAGGTACAGGTTCCCCTTGTTTTTCGTGCTCCCTTTGGTTCAGGTACCGGGGCAGCGGCACAGCACTCACAGAGTCTTGAAACAATGTTTACCAATACTCCCGGTTTAAAGATCGTATATCCCTCTACTCCGGCCGATGCCAAGGGGCTGTTAAAGGCTGCAATTCGTGATAACGGACCTGTTTTGTTTTTCGAGAATAAGCTTCTTTACAGAACCAAAGGCGAGGTGCCCGAGGGTGATTACACAATAGAAATCGGCAAGGCTGATATCAAAAAGGAGGGCACTGATATAAGCATTATTTC
>DMKD01000090.1 GCA_003454605.1 Spirochaeta sp.
AGATTAGGTATGTTCGGGGCATTTCTACCGTTGCTGACACTTCTCGGCGCAATACTTGCCCTTGTACTGACTGGATGGGTTCACACCAAGACACTTTGGGCTGCGTGTCTTGCGGCACTTCTTGTCGCTATTATTTTTGCAAAAAAGCCATCCGAAGCATCTGAAGCATTCCTGTTTGGAATGTCCCGAAAGATGGTTGCAATCATGGCTACGGCATGGATTCTTGCAGGAATAATGGGAAAACTGCTTCAGACTTCAGGCCTGGTAGACAGCCTGGTATGGCTGGGAGTTAGTCTAGGAGTTTCAGGCGCGTTCCTGCCCCTTATAACCTTTATAGTAGCGGCGCTCTTTTCAACAGCCACAGGAACATCCGGAGGCAGCATAGCTGCAATAGGACCTCTCATGCTTCCAGTTGGAGTAGGACTTGGAGCGAGCCCCCTATTAATGATCGGTGCGTTAGTAAGCGGTGCATTCTTTGGAGACAACATAGCACCTATTTCAGACACTACTATTGCCTCGGCCTACACACAGGGTGCTGAGATAAAAACAGTCGTGAAAAGCCGCTTAAAATACGCCTTTGTAGCAGCAGGATTTTCAGTTATCATGTTTATTATCCTTGGTATAACCATGCAGAGTGACTCATCCGCAGCAAGTGAACTGGCCAAAGAAGTCTCTCCCAAAGGATTGATAATGATTATCGTTCCTGCTGTATTGATATTTATAATGTACAGGGGTGTACACCTGGTAACTGCATTAATGACGACAAACGCCCTGGGTATAGTATTAGGCCTGGTTACAGGGCTTTTAAAACCAAGCAATGTTTTATTCGCAGATGTAGCCGCAAAGAAATTCGGAGGTATCATCTACAGCGGAGTTAACGGAATGCTTCCAATCATCATGTTTACGATGCTTCTTCTGGGTCTTGTAGGAGTATTTGATAAATCAGGTCTTTTTCAGCTTATTCTGGACAAGGTATCTCCTATTACGAAAAAAGTGAAAAACGCAGAACTTGTAATATTTTTCCTGACTATTGTCGGTAATCTCATTACTGCAGGCTCAGCCAGATCAATAGTTGCTATAGGACCTCTTGCAAAAGAACTTGGCGACCGTCACAATCTGGCCCCCAAAAGAAATGCTAACATTATGGATGCATTGGCAACAGGAACCATAATGTTCGTACCGTACAACCCGGGTGTTATGCTTACCTTCGGAATTGCGCTGAGTACTGGTATCGTTGCGGCTGATTTCAACATCATCCAGGCAATGCCCTTCTTCTTCCATGGAATGGGATTATTCGTGGTAATGCTGATTGCCATACTGACCGGATGGGGACGGGAATTTAAATCCGAAGAATCTGAAATAGAAGAACACGCTATAACAGGAGAATAAGAAAGTTAAGCATCATTGATTTAGCAGAAACTTTGTTTCATTTAATCTCAAAAAGGCTGCCAGTAAAAGGCAGCCTTTTGAAAAAAGATCTTATCAACCGGTCGAGCCGACTTTTTCCACAGCCAATATAGAACTACGAGTTTTAAATATTGTCCGCATTCGAAAGCAGATACTTTTCTGCTTCAACGCTCCACAGACCGCCATTTAATTCAGCCAGTTTTGCAAGTTCCCCAAAAAACGAATCAGTTTTCCCTAGTTCAGCGAAGTCTGCAATAGCAGTCAGCGGCATTTTTTTGTGATTATATATCAGCTTTTTGCCGCCGGGAATATTCGGCAGGTTTAGAGTTGTTTTAATGACTGAATCAAGGCCTCCTACATGGGTGATCATAGCTGACGGGTTGAGCCTGCCCTCTCCCATCATTTCAAGAGATTCTTTCATATCATCAGTATTTCCGCCGCTCGTTCCAACAATGTGATGAAATGCGTAATGCACATCGTAAAAGTTAAGTTCAGCCTTGAACTCAGTATCTGACGGACCGGCGAAGAAGTTAAGGCAGCCGTCTTTTGTTAAGATTGCATCCCCCTGTTCAATTACAGGTCGAACCGGAGCCATCACAAGAACATCATCATAGCCTGCGCCGCCGGTCTGCTCCATTAGAAGTTCAACAGGATCAGAAGCAGCCTTTGTATTCAAATAAACAAGTTTCACACCGTTTGCAGCCGCATCTTCAACTGTGTATATCGAAGCGGCACGTTTAAGCCTGGCATCATCAATATCTGTTACAACTAAAAGCGAGGGTTTTACAGGATTATGCACCGCATAATCAATTGCACCCAGCCCCATGGGGCCGACACCGGCGAGTATAGCCAATTTACCGCCTTCTCTTATCCCCATATCATGAATATAGGTCCCCTGTGGAATATGGTACATGGCATGATAGGTTCCTACGATACAGGAAACGGGTTCTGAAAGAGATCCCATGAAATATGCGTCGCCCTCATAAGGAAGCAGACTTCCGGTTTCCATAACCTCATTGGGGATCAGAACGTTCGTTGCATCGCCGCCTATCCACTGAAATGAATATCCGGGTGCATCAAGCGAGCCTTTGTAGTTGAGTGCAGGTTGGATTGAGAACTTCTGTCCGGGTTTAAACTGATCTGCCCATTTTGAGCCCACCTGTAGAATCTCACCGCAGAACTCATGTCCGATTATCGTCGGATTCTGTGCAACATCATCAGGCACCCGTTTATGCTCAGCACCCTGAGATGCCGCCTTGTATGAAGACATACAGATACTGTCCGAAATAACCGTCGCGAGTATTTCATCATCCTTCATTGCCGGAAGTTCAAATTCTTCCAATCTTAAATCATTCTTTCCGTATATCCGTACTGCTTTGGTTTTCATGACCTCTCCTTGTT
>DMKD01000253.1 GCA_003454605.1 Spirochaeta sp.
AAGTAATTATTGATCAGATGCAGACCTTCTATATATTCACAATCGGCATTATCATTGTATCAGGCGGTTTCAGCGGAGCAGGATTAAAGGAAATGATCAAAACACCGCTGCTGTGGGCTATTCTTGCAGGCTTCTTTTTCAGATTTACCGGAATTAAAATCCCCGCAGCCGTCACTGAAATCTTCAGGTTCAGCGGAGAAGGTGCATCGGCACTTGCAGCATTCACAGTAGGCTGTTCGATGAGCAGGCGTCGAATAATCCTGAACAGACATCTTGCTGCAGGCCTGGTCCTGCGCTTCGCCGGCGGATTTCTCGCTGGATGGCTTGCTTCAATGCTTTTCAATCTGACCGGCAGCACCAGAATAATCATGATAGTGGCAACAAGTCTCCCGTCTGCAGTATTCTCATACGTGCTTCCACTGCGCTACGGTGTAGATACAGAGCTTGCCGGCAGCATGGTTGTAGTCTCAACGATATTAGGTATAGTACTGATACCTGTCGCATTTGTGTTTGCGGCCGTGGTTTGAAAAAAATAGATGAATTATCACTAAAACCGATGTACAATTAATTTATATTTTTAAATCGATAGTTTTTCAACTGCGATAGGCTTCTATTCGATTAGAAGGAGATGCAGGTGAAAAAGAATCAAAGAAGAATCCTTACATTGATACTGGCCGCTTTTATTCTGATGGGCTTATTCTCGTGTTCGTTGTTTGAACCGGATTTTATAGCATGGGAACATGTTGTAGTTGCTTCTAATTATACCGACATGGGCGATTATGGGGTTTACAAGATCGTCGATGAGCGTTTTAACACAAAGGACTGGTATGATGTCTGGATGGATGATGAATACTGGGATCCGGATTTAGGCTGGAGCAGTTTTGAAGGGCTGTACGACAGCGATGTAGGAAGAATGTATTTTGAACCAGAGTATTATGAAGGGTACACAGAGTGGAATACATTTACAGATATAGACATTATAGGAGCAACGCTGCGTTTTTACAGACGCTCCTATCCGGAACCCTTATTCCCAGAGTGATTTAGCAACACAGTTGACTGCACCGCCTCCTGAGGGGCGGATGCAGTGAATAATTTCATTCCCGTTTATCTCATATTCTGCCTGGGCTTCACCGCCGGGCAGTATCTCTATCTTGTGAATTATCTCGAATTTTTTAAGCTTTTTTTCGATATGAAAATCGAAGGGCAGTGCATCAAGTATCCACCTGATGTATACAGCTGATGTAACATGTGAATTTACGTCTAAGGTGGAATAATCAGCTCTGAAGCCGTCGACGACTTCTCCTTCAACCGGTTCCTCCAGCCTGCCTTTGAAATTATCAATTATCATACGTTCGGCAATCTCTGATTCAGGATGAATGTCAAGTACAATCTGAGGGAGTCTTACAACCCTTCGCTTTTCAAGATTGATTGTAAGCCAGGCGCTTGTTGCCCTTGCAACCTCCTTGCTGTTTTGATCAGTCATAAGGAAATCTCTGCACGAAAAAAGCCCCTGAGTACCGGTGGGCCAGGTTATGACAGTCAGCTCGTCCCGCAAAGCCGGTATACGACTTATTTCAACATTCATTCTTGAAAGCATCCAGGTAAGCCCGATTTTCTGGAGATCCTGAACTGTGATTTTCTCTTCTATACAATGATCGCCTGCAGCCTCATACATGAAATGAAACAGGCTGGGAATATACGCAAGACCGTTGGGACCGGTATGAAAGTTTTTTACTGTAAAAGTATCTGTGTATTTTGTCATATTGTGAGCATGCTAACTAAAACTGACTATAAAGTAAACTAAAAAAATGATGAAATATATAAAAAACACAGCTATAATTTTGAAGGAAGATAAAAAAAGAAAAATAGTTTTCAGCGTAGTGATTCTTGCAGTAGTTCTGCTTACACCTGTCAAAGAACAATTTACAGAAAGAATTATACACTACCGCAAAACCCTTTGGAGGTAAGCTCCGCTTCCGGTTCATCGGAAGTGTTGGCATGCTTGTATTTTGATTTACCGTCTGAAATCGAAAATAATATTAAAAATGTCGGGCTCTACATTACTCACGAAGAGGACTCAGTTGGAGGCGAGGGCGATATCAAGGTGGCTCCGCTGAACGCGCCCTGGACAGACAGAGTAAGGACGGAAGATGACCTTGATGAAGGTATATCGGTGTCTGTTGGGTATGAAGTTTTCGCACATGTCTCTGGGCAAAGCGAGGATACATCATATTGTGATATAACTGATATATTTAATGCTTGGTGGGACGAAAGCCTCGAACATCACGGTATTAGACTTCTTTCAAATGACGCCTCCAAAATGCATTATTTTTCATCAATTGAATCTTCAAATACAGGCTGGAGACCCTTTATACGCATCATGACCTTTGACGAATAGTCATCACGAACTAAAATTTCTAAAGGCAGCTCTAACGGGCTGTCTTTTTATTGCCTAAAATACATTTTATTGATGAAATATAACGTTTTTCCTACTATAATATAAATATATGGAACTTAAATTACTGCGGAGAAATGTATGTTGATTAAGAAAGTGCTGATAATCGGCGTATTGCTGATTATTCTCGTACTAGCGCCTGTTACTGCACAGGGGAAAGAGACGCTGGCTGTACTTGATTTTACCACTGAAGCCGTGTCTGAAGTTGAGATGAGCGCCATTGTCGAGTTTCTATCTGCCGAATTGTTCAGGACTGACAAATACGTCGTTATTGATGTTAGTCAGCGTGAAACAATTTTACAGGAGATGGAATTCTCAATGCAGGGATGTACCGATGATTCCTGTGCGCTGGAAATTGGTAAAATGCTGTCGGCCGAAATGATTGTAACCGGAAACCTTTCAAAGGTTGGAAGCCGGTATCTGATGTCGGTTAAAATGCTTGAGACTGAAACCTCGAGAACAATGGGGACAGCAAACGGAAAATACCGGGACCTTGATGAACTGATTGATGGTCTTGAACTTATTGCCTACACCCTTGCCGATATGGAACACGAAGTAGAAACCGTTGCTGAGAAACCGACTCCGGAGGCTGAGCCGGAACCTGTAGTTGAGCCGGAAGTGGAAACTGCAAAGAAACTACCTGTTGATGATAGAAGTCCGGTAGAGGCTGCAAAGGAATCTGCTGCTGAGAAAAAAGCTGAGGAAGCTGCTTCAGACAGCGATTTTAATTTCCTGTCATTCGGAGTATCCGCAGCTGGTTCTGTTGCCTATACTGCAAGCGGGATTTTACGCAGTGTAGCTTTCGTCAACCGATTAGCTGCTGAAGAAGCATACGATAATTATATGACTACTGTAGATGATCCGGGATATCTATTTTCAGGTGACGGCGATGGAGATTACGAACATTTATTCAGCAATTATGAAGGCGCTTTGGTAGGCAGTTATGCAAACTCAGGTGCTGCTGCATTGGCATCAGGCACATCATTCTTCCTGGGTGATTCATATATGTCGTTTGGTGGAAAACTCACCTACGGTCTGAGCGCTCTGGCGTTTGCTGCTGGAAACGTTCTGTCAACGATGTCCTGTAATAATGCGATTGATAGTTTAAACAGTTATAACGATTATATGTCGGCAGGAAGTTCATCAGCTGAAGAGTTGTGGAATAATTATGAGTCTTATCATAATTCCTATCAGATACTCCAATATTCAAGTTACGGCTTGTGGGGTGCCGGCGGATTGATGGCGATAGCTTCATGGTTTATCCCCGGCGAGAAAACAGAGGTCACTCCCGGTCTGCTGCCCAAGATAATAATTACGGTAGGACAGTTTTTTCTTGCCGGAGGGAATTTTACCGGAACAATGGCGGTTAATTCACGATTTAGCGCTGAAGATGCATTCGATGAGTATATGTCAGCTGGTGAAACTGCAGCAGCGAATTTATTTGATACTTACCAGAATTATCAGGATACATATGAACTTATGACCTATATGTCATATGGATTGTGGGGTGCAGGTGCAGCTGCGATACTCACTGCAATGCTATTGCCTGTTGACTCTGGTGCTGATGTTGCAGCGGATTTTAATAACTTCTCTATAAGACCCGCGCTGACAGGGTTCGGCGTTGAAGTAGATATAAAAGTTAAATAAGGAGGGATGATAAAGATTATAAAAGGTGTCTGCACCTTCAGTAATCTTTATCATTTATAAGAATGAAAAGAACTACTTTTCATTCTTCAACTCCGATAATCGCCATCCGTGGCGTGAAATAATTGAAGGAGAGAATAAGATGAAAAATAGAACAAAGATAATTTTTATAATAACCGCGGTACTTCTTGTATTAATATTCGCTGCCTGCGACAGCCTGATAGCACCGATTAAGGGGAGGAACAACCCGCTTGACGTTATGAACCCTGTACCGGCGCCAACTGATTTCACTGTGAGGCTTCTTGATTATGATCAGAATAATAGAATTACGGATATAACATGGAGTGAAGGTACAAGCGAAGCTGAATCAATATCGCTTGAAGGTTATATCATAATAAGAAAAACACTGGAAGCGCCTCAGAGCATATACGACGGAACACTGGTTGCGCTGAAATTGGCATCGGAAAATAAAGTAGTCAGTGAAGATACGGTCGATGTGGGTGGCGGCGAATATCCTGTAGGCAATAGAGTATATTACTCTATATTTTCATATGGCAAGAAAAGTGAAGACCTGAATGAAAGTGAGTTTTTAAAACTGAATGAAGGCATATTGGAGAATGTTGGCAATTATAATTTTACAGGGCCTGTTTCAAGTTCTGTTATTGTGACTACTTCGGTTATCCTAGGTGTTGCAGACGACGGTTTTATTGATAGTAACGAAAATTGGTATAATGGAGATCAATTCATTTATTTAAGTGGAATGGGTGCCGCTGCACCAGCTCCTTTTCCCCCCGGCGTACCTACTATAGGTTTTATTAATTTTGATATAAATGAAATAATAGGTGTAAAAGTTGTAAATGCTGAACTACGTTTAACTACTTTTGCACCCAACTCTGGATCTCCAATGCTTGACATTAGTCCGTTGAAATTTGATTGGCATAATGAATCATGGGTAAATCTTGATCAATTGAGTGCAGTTCATGAAAGTTACACTATTAGTCTCAGTTCATCTCAAATACCAAACGGTGCACCGGAAGAAATTCTGCTTGATGTAAAAAGTATTGTAGATGGGTGGTGCACTGCCGACATAGATGTGAACGGCTTAAGACTGACGGAGGAGAACGCAGCAGCAGAGTATTGTAGTTTTCAATCAAGTGAATATCCCGGAGATAAGCCGGAACTAAGAGTAACCTATTACAATGAATAGTTTCTATTAAATTAATTACCAAAGGGTCTGCGTGAGCAGGCTCTTTTTCTAATCCGTGATTCAATCACATATCTACTCAAAATCATAAGTAACAATCGCTTGTTTTCAAAACAAGTCTGTCATCAGACTCATTGTTGAAATCTTTGTAGACAATAACCACGTCGCGATAGATTGCTGCTTTGAGATCCTAAAGAAGAACGTACCTGGAAGGGTAAGACGGCCTGTCTGAATAAGATTAAAACTGAAAAAATAAATACAAATCTATTAACCCTGCGTCAGGGATTTGGAGGGCGCAGGTTGTGCCGCAGGCGCAACGGGAGCGAAGCGGACCCCGTAAAAGCCCGACCCGTTTTTTCACCGACAGTGGAAAAACGGGAGACGCCCATGTCTAAACGTATTATAATTACCTACAGAGGAGTACTCATGTCCAACTTTGAAGAGTTAAGAATTGTCGATAATTTTTACCAGACCAGCTCGTATTTTCCTATGCCGGTTGTGGCTATTACAACTGTGAATGAAGCAGGCCTTACCAATATTGGTCCGTATTCGCTTTGTTTTCCTTACTATGTCGCGGGTAAGGACTATTACGCTATGCTTCTTGAAACTCGCAACAACAGTAACACCGCTATAAACCTTCTTACAAATGGAAGATGTGTGCTTAATTTTGTGCCTGACAACCGCAAGTATATGAAGAACTGTGTCAGACTGGGCTTTCCGGGTGATACTACCGAAGAGAAGATGGCAGAAAGCATCTATACGCTTCAGAAGAATGATTATATAAATGATGGTGACGGGAAGCATCGATGGCCTGAGGTAATAAGTGAATCTTATCAGTCTTTTATTTGCAGCTGGGTGAGTGAGCTTGAAGATGCAGGGCGCTTTGGTGTGCAGGAATCATACGTGCCTCCTTATAATGATTTTAACGGTATTACCTCCGAGATGGGTGCACATTTTATCCTGAAAATTGAAAAGATATATATGAAACCGGAATATAAAAAGGGAATCATAGACGGTGTAAAAAAATCGAGCTTTCCGCCTGTACCAGTTGATTACGGTTACCGCGATAATACCAACTTCTGGATTGCGGGGTTTAAGAAGCCTTATACCGAAGCAATACCTGATAAAAAAGGGATGGGACTTGATACGGTTAAGTATGCTGCCGATAGAATTGATCCGGATTTCAAGTTTACCGATGAGGCTTGTGCTGAAATGGTAAAGGTCCCGCGGATATTTCTTAAAACAGCGCTTAACGGCTGTGTTGACTGGGCTCGTGAAAATAATGTTTCACTGATAACTGCTGAGCATATGAAGATAATCCGCGATAAGCGGGCGGGGGAGAAGGCAAAGTAAAAAAACCGGCAGTCTGGTACTGCTGCCGGCATTTATCACCATTTATCCAGTTTTACCAATAAATCATCATATGCTATACTCTGCAACGGAGAAGTATACCGGTAAGTTTGGAAACTTACCGGTATTTCCGATTATAAATGTTTGACTGGTTAGGTAATTTCTAATTACCTAACCAGTCAAACACAAGACTTTGGAGTATACATGGCTAATAATACAGAACATGAGTATCGTAGACGATTATGGGACAGCAGGTTTGTAAAAAAAGGTGATGTAATACTTGCGTTTTTTCTTCGCGGGCTATTTGTTTTTTCACTCATATACTCAATCTGCGCCGGATATTATCATCTTATTCCGATAACTGCAGTTTCATTCGCTTTAACCTTTTTACCGGCAATCCTTGAGCGGAGCATAATGGTCAGTCTTCCTGCTTC
>DMKD01000312.1 GCA_003454605.1 Spirochaeta sp.
CCTGCTTTAAATTTCAGCCCAGCAGCCCGTCCGTCCATATAACTCATCGCCGGCCTGAGGGCACAGCCGCTCTCGTCGACCAGAACAAGCCCCTGCATCTGCGAGCAAAATGATATTCCCGCCACCTCATCTACATCAATAGCTCCGCTGTTAATCAGTCTGCCGG
This sequence comes from Spirochaeta sp., assembly GCA_003454605.1. Classification (GTDB taxonomy): domain Bacteria; phylum Spirochaetota; class Spirochaetia; order UBA9216; family UBA9216; genus Thalassospirochaeta. The sequence continues at coordinate 167 of DMKD01000312.1, forward strand.
TTGTGCCGAGCATAGCATTATACCAGTCTTCGGGGTTCTGCTCAGCACCGCCGTTATCAAGGATGTTCAACTTATATGCCGCCATCGCGCTCGCTACGAGATTCAGATTATTGCTGATATCATAGGCACAGGCCTTAAGCGATGTAGTCCCAATATCGTATGAAAGAATAAGTTTTCTTTTCACCCCACCGTCCGTTTATTTGCTGTTGATTCTGATTTTTGAGTACTTCTTCAGGTAGATCTGATGCATCAGAGCTGCTTCGAATTTGTTGATACCCTTAGCCCCGCCCCAGAATTCAGCCTCGATGAAGGTCTTGCAGCCCTTTTCGAGAACCTCACAGCAGGTGAACACCTCCTCAACGTCCCTGCCCAGACATATTGCACCGTGGTTAGCCATCAGTGCTGCCATTCGGCCTTTTAATGCCTTCATGGTTGTTTTCACAATCTTTTTTGTACTCGGCAGAGCATAATCCGCGCACCTCACTGTAGGACCGATAATCTGGGCGAGATCATCAAGAACAGGCGGAACCTCACGACGGGCAGAAGCAACAACAGAGGCGTTAGTACTGTGTGTGTGGACAACCGCATGTATATCCCTGCGGCTGACGTAAACCGCAGCATGGAGGCTCTTCTCACTTGAGGGTTTTTTACCTTCATAGCTTCCGTCATGATAGTTCATTATCGTTATATCTTCAGGTCTCATACTGACGTATTCACCGCCGGAGGGGGTAATTGCCATAAGCTTATCATCTATTCGAACGCTGATATTGCCCCATGTTCCAGCTGTAAGACCTGCTTTCACCAATCTGAGACCGGCATCACGTACCATTAATTGTGCTTCTTCTCTTGTCATTATTCGCTCCTGCCTTTACTCAAACCTTAACCCTGGAAAAAACCCTGTCGAAGGCCGAAAGCGCTTCATCGATAATCTCGTCGGTATCTGCAGCACTCGTGTAAAGCCTGCTTCCTGCAAGGGTGATTACTCCTTCTGCAGTATAGGCCGCACCGAAAAACTCCATGGCTTCTTTTCTTGCATGGGCCTGATGAATTGTATCCTTTATTGTCCAGAATCGTTTTATATCTATATCCATCAGCATGGCGCCTCCTGTTTCAAGATGACATATTGCACCCTGATTGAAGGCCACATACGGCAACCCGTATTTGCTGATAATATTCTGCAGACCTCTGGTTAACCTGTCTCCGGCCCTACCGGCCTTCGCGCAGGCATCCTGCTTCTCTATCTCACAGAGGGTGAAATATCCTGCCGCCGATGACAGAGGATTTGCAGCCATTGTTCCGCCTATAAGCGCCTTCTTAACCTTTGAACCAGCTTCAATGCCGGCGGCGAGATACTTCATAAACTCGCGCTTGCCGCCTAATCCGCCTGCCGACGGATAACCGCCTGCGACAACCTTTCCGAAGATGGTAAGATCGGGATCAACTCCGAAGTATCCCTGTGCGCCCGCAAGTCCTACCCGGAAGGCTGTTACAACCTCATCGAATATTAGCAGTGCTCCATATTTGTCACAGAGTTGTCGCACCTCACTGTTGAAGTTTTTCGACAGTGGACGGGTTCCACTCTCGGGGCCGATCGGCTCAATAAGTACAGCGGCTGTGCCGCCCCGTAGCTTATTGCGCTTCAGCACGCGCTCCAGGCTGTCGACATCATTGGGGTAGAATTCCTGGGTGTATTTAAACATCTGTCTCGGAACACCGTGTGCTTCAAGATGCATGGTACCCGGCAACCTTATTCCGTAGGCAAGCTGATCGCTCCAACCATGGTAAGCTCCGCCCATTTTAACTATATTTTTATTCTTTGTGGCAAGACGTGCAACTCTGATTGCCGCCATACACGATTCGGTTCCGCTTCCTAGCATTCTAAAAAAATCAACAGACGGCATAAGTTGGGCGATCTTCTCGGCAAGTTTAAACTCATACTCATGAAAAAGACCTGTGCATGGTCCAGTTGCATTTAGCAGTTCAATTACCTTTTCCCGAACTTCAGAAGGGTTGCTTCCCAGAATTGTAGGACCGCCTGCCTGAAGAAAATCGATGTAGCGGTTGCCGTCTAGATCCCAAAGGTAAGCACCTTCAGCTTTCTCTATCACCAGTGGGAACGGATAGTTGAAAGCAAGATTATGCTGAACACCACCGGGAATATTCACCTTCGCCTTCTCTATCATCGCCTTTGAACCGGAACACTTTTTCTCGAAATAATCTGCCAAATAATACTTCATTATTTCTTCCGGAACTGAAAGAATCGGCTGTAAAACAAGATTTTTCAGCTGTGCTGTGACCTTCTCTACATCCGGATAATCTGTAATTGAAAAACTCATCTACATCCTCAACATAAAATCAAATTACAGTGAGTAGTTACTCACTTTTGTATTGTAGCATAGAAATACACATTGTCAAGAATATAAATTAAACTGAATTGATGCTGAAAACTCAGGCTCTAAGTGCCCTGCGGATGAAGTCCATCGTTCTTTTCAGAACTCGTTCATCATCGTCGAAAATGTTTGAATCGACATAGATCTTCATTCGTTCCTGATAAAACTCAGTTGCATATGAAAACTGCAGCGCCATGAAAAGATTGTCGAGACAGAATGCAGCCATGCGATCGTCAACATCGGATGCAATTTCGCCCATCTCACGCGCTTCGCATATCAGCCTCGAATAATACTCGGCCGAAACCGATTCCATCTCATATGACAACTTGGCAGTAAGCTCACGGTTACCCTGAGTTGTTACCTCATTATAAAGATGGATAGTATCGGGATTCTGTCTGGAATGAATCTGAATAATCCGCAGGATCTGTTCCACCTTTACAAAAAAACCGCCGTCTATCTGCTCAACCTGTTCCAGTGCGGACTTCAGAGCATCGACAGTCAAAGAACAGACTGTAAGAAACAGATTTTCTTTGGTACCGAAGTATTTATAAAGAGATCCAACGCTTATCCCGCATTTATCAGCAATAATGTTGATGTTGGCTGTTTTATATCCGAGAGCTGCAAATTCTTTTGAAGCAATAGTCAGTATTCTATCCTGTTTTTCCGGCTTCAGCCTTTCAAACAGAGCGGTGCTGTATTTCATGATTTTCATGATAGCATAAGATTATAAGAATTGTCACTGAATGTGCTGCTCATTATCATAATTGATGATAAGGAGGCTGCATACGGTAAAAGAGGAAATGCTCGAATAGGCTTTGCTGTTGTTGCAATCGAAATAAACAATTACAGGCTCTCAAGCGATCCTAATCCCTATGCTATCCTCGTATTTCATTAACTATATTCATAAAATTCTGAACCCTTTTTTTATCGATTGGATTCATAAGATTTCCATCTTGCTTAAAACCACTCCCTACAATTGCACCATCCACACCTGGTAAAAGTTGTTTAATGTTTTCTATAGACAAACCGCTTCCTATAAGCACTGGGATATTAACACTTTTTTTTATTTTATTTATGTCAACGATATTCGGAGCCTGGCCTGTCTCAAGACCAGTGATAATTAATCCATCCGCAAGTGCTGTCTGCACATCTTTTGCCAGATCAATAATATTCCTATCGCCAACTATCTGATGACTACCATATTTAACATGGAAATCTCCGAGAATTTTAACTTTATCTTCCATTCTTAATTTCATTCTATATCGAAGCAATTCCGGGCCTGCGGCTTCAATATAACCTGAGTTTGAAATATAAGCATTGCAAAGTTCGAAAACCCTAATCCACTCACATCCTGTTGCTGAAGCAATTGCCATTGCTTCAAGAGCGCCATTTAAATGAATGTTAACACCCATAGGTATATTAAACTCTCTTTTAAGCATACCGGCAATTGCAGCAATGGAAGAAATAGTTTCTTTTCCGATTTCCTGTCCCTTTTCAAAAGGTCTATCCCATTGATTCTCAATCTGGATTCCATCAATACCACCAGCGATCAGCATTTTCACATCTTCAAATGCTCTTTCTATTATTTTACTCATTCCACCATTAAAATCATGTAATGGAGCACCAGGCAATGGAAGCAAGTGAACCATTCCTATGATTATTTTATTCTTATTAATAAATTTGTATTCCATAACCAATTCTCCTAATTTAATAATTCATCTTCACATAAAAATATTATGCTCTGATTATCCAAAATATTACTTCTGCATTGTCTTTCAAACCTTTGAAATTATGTTTTCGGAACTATTTATCTTCCTCTGCATTGCATACCTTAAATTGCCATTGGCACTATTCATAACTTTTTTCGCTTCATCTAAATCAACGTCCAGTTTCCACATCACTAGCGCAAGGGCTGCATTATTATCAGTTTTATCTAAATACTCAGCCGCTTTATCATCTGTGAGTCCAGTAGCTGTGACTAATGCCTTTTTTACTCTTTCGACCAATTTTGCATTCGATATTTCAACACAGACCAAAAGGTTTTTATAAACTCGTCCCAGTTTTATCATGACCCCCATTGACAGCATATTTAAAATCATTTTCTGAGCAGTACCGGCTTTATATACTGTAGCACCTGCTAAAACCTCTGGTCCTGCCAATACACAGATCGTTTGTTCAACAACTTTGCTTAAAACAGAATCTTGATTATTAACTACAGCTACTGTCAGACAGCCTGTTTTATTTGCATAGTTCATTCCTGAAACAACATATGGAGTACTCCCGGAAGAAGATATTCCAACGACGGCATCGTTCGCATTTATTTTTATCTGATTTAATTCCTCAATTACTTTCTCAGTATCATCCTCTACTCCGGGAACGACCCGGTAAACAGCCTCAGGGCCGCCCGCAATTAATCCCTGTACCATCTCATAAGGCGCATTAAAATACGGAGCTGCTTCCGATGCATCCAAAATCCCGAGTCTACCGCATGTGCCGCCTCCGAGATATATCATTCGTCCGCCTTGATTCAGTTTTTCAGCTATACTGTCTACGGCTTCAGCTATATTATCAATTTCATTTTCAATTGCAGCAGGAATTTTATAATCTTCATTATTTATCATGCGCATGATATCTATTGTTTCGGCTGTATCAATTTTTTCTGTGTTCGGGTTTATTGATTCACTTTGATAGTCAGCTATTTTTAATTTCATTTCATTGCCTCTAATTCTTTTAATATAAGTCCTCTGTTCTCCATCTCAGCAAGAATAAGATCAGTTACCCATGATGCAGCAGTTCCTACAACCTCGGTACATTTACTTTCATGTGCGCCATCATTATTAAACTGATCCTTTTCTTCTGGATCAAGAAGATTATATGTTCTTCCGAAAATCTTTTTATGAATTTCACAGCATGTAACTGTGCCGTATTTTTCAATAAATTTTTCATGAAGTGATACCGCCATTCTGAATGCACATCGTTTCTCTTCTTCATCATTTTCAAAATACTCTCTTCGCCTACCGAATAAAGTACTCATGACCATTATTCCGCCGGAGTACCCTCCGCATATTCCATCACATAAGAGACCGCATCCCGCACCAAGGCCACTCGCTGATTTGAAGACCTGATCATTTTTTATATTTAGAGTATCCTGAACGGCCGCTATCGTACATTGTGCGCAGCCGCGATACTCTTTTTCATATTCATATCCTAGATTATATGCCTTTTCGATTAGTTCATTCATTTGTCTTCTCCGCAATTAAAATTTAAGAATAGTCCGGTAATTATCAGGCATCATTGACGCAGTATAGGCATCTCTAATATTTTCAAACGGTATAACATTGCTGATCAATGGTGACGGATCAACCAATCCGTCTGAAATCATATCAATCGCATTTTGAAAATCCCGGGCATTTGAATTAGCTGAACCGGTAATGCTAACCATTTTCTTATGAAGCCAATTAGGATCAATTTCAATTAATTCTTTTGGGTAAATAGAACTGTAGAATGAAACAGTCCCAAGGGGCGCCACCATTTCTATCGCCTGTTTCGCAACATCCAGTACTGCAGTTGCGTTAAATACTACATCCGCTCCCCTGCCGTCAGTTAAATCTTTGATTTTCCTGACAGGATCTTCATTAACAGGATCGATCACTTCATCAGCACCTAATTTTACCGCAAAACTACGTCTTCTCTCATTCGGTTCACTAATAAAAACTGATAATCCCTTGGCTTTCAGAAGCAGAAGATGCAGTATTCCCATTGTTCCTGCACCTATAACTAATGCATTCTGTGCCTTGGACAAGTCGATTTTGTTGACACTGTGAATAACACAAGACAGCGGCTCAGCAAAAGCACCTTTTTCATTTTTCAGAGTTTTAGATGCTTTAAAAAGATTATGAGGTTCAACAACAAGGTACTCGCTGAATCCTCCTGTTCCGGGATAGGGGAGTCCACCTACAATTTTATTGTAATCATGGTTTGAGCATATCCCCTCCTCCCCAATTTCGCAGTAATGACAATGTCCGCACATCGATAACAATCCTACTGCTGCTTTTTCACCGACATCCCATTGAGCTCGGTCAATACCGCTTCCAACTTCCTCAATTTCAGCAAACATTTCATGCCCTCCGATGAAAGGGAAAAGGACATTATTAATTCCGTTGTAGGCTCTCTGATCCCAGGTGCATATGGCGCATGTTTTCAGTTTAATAAGAATTTCATTCTTCCCTGGAACGGGTTTATTAATTGATTCTATATTAATCTTTTTTGTTCCTGATAATATTGCTGCTTTCATATTCATCTGCATTCTATATCAGCTTCAAAGCTGATTCGACACTGTAATCTTCGTGTATGATTTTTGATATTGCCAGACAAAGTGTTTCAATAGAATTATGGCGCCAGATATTCCTTCCAATTGTGACACCTGCAGCTCCTGCATCCATTGCGTCCCGGACCATCTGCAGCAAATCTTTATCTTCTCGTGAGCTGCTTCCGCCTAAAACCAGAACCGGTTTATAACAATTTGCGGTTACAACTTTGAATGATTCCGAATCACCTACAAAGGGCGATTTGACAAAGTCAGCACCGTATTCAGCTCCCAGTCTATTTGCAAACGAAACATTCTCGACCGTCTTGATTTCATCATTAATAAAGCCGCCGGGAACCATCTCCGCGCCAAACACAATTCCCCATTTCTTGCATTCCGATGCAGTCATAGACAAATACTGAATCATTTTGTCTTCCGGTTCCAATCCCGGAAACCCCATGCACATAACACCATCGGCCCCGACTCTAACAGCATCTTCAACTGAGAAGGTAGGAATAACGTTATCCATCAATTTTTTCCCAGGATGCAGTATCGTTGTACCGCCGTCAACCCTTAGAATGAGTCCTGATCTTCCTATCTCTTTCTGAAAGTTTTCAGCTACACCAAATGTAGTAAGAATCGCGTCAACTCCGCCGCTAATTGATTTTCTAATCACGTCTGCTGGATTACTTAGTCCGCAATCAGATACATCCATCAGCATTGCGTGATCCATTGCAAGCACAAAAGACTTGTTATCCTCTCTAAATATATTATTCCATCTGCGTTTCATTTGTTCCCTCGAGTATTTTATAGTATGATACCCCGATTAATTTTATCTTGAAGAAAAATCAATCGGAGTATGAGATTATTTTTTATTAGAATATCGACTGAGGATCAGCACCCTTAGCTGGTAAGTTTGTTTCATCTATCCATGTATGCGGTACATAAATAACTTTACTTTCAGGAACTACGTTTTCGGCAGATTTACCCTGAACAACAATTTCGTCAATCAACTCGGCAGTCTTGGATGCCCATCCGCCGAAGTTTTGAGCTACTACTCCGCCAAACGGTTCACCGTTTCGAATCATATCGTAAGTTTGAGAAGTTCCGTCAATGGTCATTACAAACATATTATCTTTAGTGTATCCAGAGTCAGCTGCAGCCTTTGCTACACTCCAGCCTATTCCATCCCAGGTGCCGAATACAGCGTCAATATCATCACCGTACTTAGTTAACCATGCCGACATTATATCATAAGAGCCAGTTTCCCAATTCGCTACAGTAACAGCTTCAGTGTCAAGAATTTTGATTCCGGGATTGTCTGCACTTTCAAAAACGGCTCGTGCGGTATCTGCTCTATATCTGTGAACATAAAGCGTCGGCATATCAATAATACAAACATTCCCTTTTCCATGCAGTTTGTTAACTATCTGTGCGGCTGCTTCTGCCCCCATAGCCCAACAGTTACTTGTAACATTTACAACTACAGCACCGCCGTCATCGATTCCTGTATCTATACAGAAAACAGGGATTCCTGCTTTTTTAGCTGCATCAAGACCTTCCTGAATTGGAGTTATTTCAGCACATGTAATAACAATTACATCTACTTTCTGACTGACATAATTCATAACACTTTCACTAACCTTAACAATATCACCGGCTGCGTCAGTCAAAAATATTTCCCAACCCTTGGCTTCAGCTTCTTTTTCAAAAGAATCATAAGCCCTTGAGTTTGAATCGGCCGCTATCATCATTGACACATAACCGATCTTCAATTCTTTGGTAACCTTTGCCGTTCCGACATCAGTTGTTTCTGCAGCCTGAACTGTAGGTTCTTCTGCCGCTGCTTTTTCTTTTGCACAACCCGCAAAAGCGAACATTACAATCGCTGTTACTACTATCAGTAACACAACATTCTTTGAAAAATTTCTTATCATTCTTTTCTCCCTTTGCTTATCTCTTATCCAGAAATAATAATTTTCTTTAATCGAACCTTACCCTGATATAAATATTTATGATTTCCACCTCCTTTCCCGCTGAATTAAAACCATTAAGTTATAATAATGGCGGGCCCCCAATTTTCTTTTTACCGGCACCCGTGATACTCGCTATAGCTACAATAATCACAACACCATGAACAATATATTTAAAATAGAAAGGCACATTAAGCATTATCAGACCATTTTCTATAATCGCGATCAGCAACGTTGCTACAACTGTTCCTGCTATATTCACACTACCCGGTCTAAGAAAAACTGTTCCCAGAAATACAACGGGAATAACAGACATTAGATATCCTTCACCTGCATCAGGCGGAGCAGAAGTCAATTTTGAAGATAATATCATTGCGGCTACAGCAGAAAATAGGCTGCTGGCAGTTATACCGAGAATTCTATACAGATTTACATTGATACCCGAGAACTTTGCAGCTTCGGAATTCCCGCCAACCGAATATAAATACCGTCCGCTTTTTGTATGATCAGCTATAATAAATGTAATGACTGCAAAACATATGAATATCAAGGCGCATATCGGAAGGGTATTGAATAAAATATTCTGCCTGCCAATTACTGTAAGGACCTCCGGGAAATCACCGTAAACTGTTTTTCCTCTGGTAATCCAATAAATTATTCCCTTGGCAATAGTCATTGTTGACAGTGTAGCGATAAATGCATGTATGCCAATTTTCACGATCAGAAAACTATTAAAAAGCCCCCAGATTATTCCAATTGTTAAAGTTAGAATAAATACCGGTAAAATATTCCAACCCATGACTATCAAAGTCATATTTATTACATTCAATAAACCGGCCAGGGTGGCAAAAGACAGATCAAAATCACCAACCATAAGAGCAAAGGTTACCCCTAAAGCCATAATTCCAATAATACTTGCCTGCCTTAAAATATTAGTAATATTCTGAATAGTGAAAAAACGATTTGCACTAATTGAGAATATTATTATCAGAAGGATTAACCCTATTAATAACCCCCATTTTCTTAAAAGTTTTGATAAATTAAAATTTTTTGGTTGTAAAATAACTTGTTTATCCGACATAAATACCTCCGATCCTTATAGTACGTTCTCTAAAATATTTTTTTGATTGATTTCATTTCCCGACAGTTCTGCGCTGACTGCGCCTTCCCGCATTGTATAAATCCTATCTGCCATTCCAATAATTTCAAGAATATCAGAAGACACAAGAATAATTGCTTTCCCCTGCTTTGTCAGTTCCCGGAGAATTAGATAAACTTCTCTCTTTGTTCCGATATCAACTCCGACAGTTGGATCATCAAGAATTAAAACATCACATTCTTTCTGCAGCCATTTCGCGATAACAACTTTCTGCTGATTCCCTCCGCTGAGTGAGCTTATTTCCTGATCTATATTGGAATAAATGATGTTATGATCCTTCAGGCCTTTTTTAACGATATTCTTTTCTTTTATTCTATTAATAAGAAATCCGGGGAGAAGATGTGCTATATGAGAAATAACCAGGTTTTCTTTTATTGAAAAATCTTTAAAAAGACCCTTTATGTCTCTGTCCTCAGGCACGAAGTAAATGTTGTTATTGATCAATTCTGATGTTTTAATACTTTTCATCGATTGTCCGTGCAAATATAATTTTCCGGAATTGATAGCTTCAACCCCGAAAATTGATTCAACCAATTCAGTCATGCCTGCACCGCTCAGCCCGTATAATCCAACTATTTCTCCTCCATCAACTTTTATACTTATATCTTTAAGATCTTCAGATATAAAATTTTTCACCTCTAGAAAACAGTCACCCTGCTGTCCTTCTTTTGACGGATAAAATTCCGATAGATTTCTATTAATAATCATATAAATTATTTTATCTTTATCAAAATCATTCCTGTCAACTTCTCCAACTCTCTTACCATTTCTTAAAACAACAATTCTTGTACAGAGATCGAAAACTTCTTCAATCCGGTGTGAAATAAAGATTACACTCAGATTCTTTTCCTTGTTAAGCTGTCTGATTATTATCATCAGCTGTTCGCTTTCATCCTTTGCTAAACTTGCTGTAGGTTCATCTAAAATTAATATTTTAGGGTCATAGGACAGCACTTTTAGTATCTCGGTTATTTCTCTCTGCCCTGCCGACATCTCGCTTGCCAGCAGGCTGAGGTCAAAATTTAAATTAATAGGATATTTTTTTAATAACTCCTCCGCCTTTTTATTCAATGTGGAAGCATCTAATAAATGTTTTGTGGTAAACTCCTTTCCAAGAAAAATATTCTCAGCTGCAGTAAGCTCCGGTACAAGATAAGGCCTCTGATGAACAAGACCTACACCTTCAAGCATTGCCTGATACGGATTATTCCAATTAACTTCTTTGCCGCGGTAAAAAATTTCACCGCTATTCTTATCATGCTCTCCAACTAAAACCTTCAGTAAGGTTGATTTTCCAGCACCGTTTTCTCCGACTACACCTAAAAGATCTCCTTCTATCAGATCTATTGATGTTCCATTCAGAGCATGAACACCTTCGAAAAATTTATGCAAACCAACACCCTTTAAAATTACATCACTACTACTCATATTAATCTCCTCTTCATGAATCCATTAATACTCCGCCGTCTACATTAATGACTTCACCGGTAATGTAGCTTGACTCATCCGACGAAAGAAAAAGTATAGTGTTTGCTAATTCTTCAGGACGTGCCGGTCTTCCAACTGGTATGCCTTTGATAGCACTGTTTATTTTTTTCTGTGGAAGGCTATTGAACATTTTAGTATCGCAGAAAGCCGGCAATATTCCATTTACATTTATTCCCATAGGAGCTGAATATTTAGCCAGACATTTCGTAACTGAAATAATTCCAGCTTTTGATGCTGCATAATTAATTCCTGAAGTAACTCCGCCCCTTTTTGCCGCCAGAGAAGAAAGATTAATTATCTTACCGTAGTGTTGTTTTATCATCTCGGGTAATAATTCTTTACATAGAAAAAACGTTCCCTTCAGATTCACATCCATTACTGCATCCCACTCATTTTCAGTCATTTCCATAAGTGGCATAGTTGAAAACCTTCCAGCATTATTTACAAGAACATCTACTTTTTTAAACCTGCTAATCATCTTAGCTGCGAATTCTTTAATTCCGGTTAAATCAGAAAGATCCAATTCCTCAACAAAGGCTTTTAAATCCTTTTGTTTAATTTCTTCAACTGTTTGTTCAGCTCCATCTACATCAATATCAGCTACAACAACAGTTCCGCCATGTTCGGCCAGCTTAATTGCAGTAGCTTTGCCTATCCCAGTTGCTGCACCTGTTACTATGCATACTTTATCTTTTAAACGCATTAAATTTCCCTCTCCTTAAATAAAAATTTATTCAGTTCTGCTCACAAGTTCTTTTGATAATTTTTTAAGATTTTCATAAGTCTCTATATATTGATTAATATAAAAACTGTATTCTTTGGTTTTTCTGAGGTCAGGTTCGATTATCTTTTTGATTTTCACCATTGAATCGGCAGCTTCATTAATTGTGTTGTAGATACCGGCAGCCTTCGAAGCAAGAATTGCGCTGCCTAGAGATACTGCTTGGTTTTCTTCTGTAATGCTAATAGGTTTTCCGGTTACATCAGAATGAATCTGCGTCCAGAGCTCAGAGTTTGTAACTCCGCCGCAGGCGACTATTTCACTGATGAGAAAATCCTGCTCTTCCATTCGTGACAAGATCACTGCTGTTCCGTATGCAACGCCTTCAAGAATTGCTCTGTAGATATGGGTCGGAGTATGACTTAAACTTAATCCCCGAATTACTCCCCGTGATAAGGGGTCAACCCATGGAGTTCTGTTTCCCTGCCAATGCTCAAGCACAAGCAAACCTTCAGACCCCGGAGGGATTTTTCCTGCACCTTCATTCATGACATCGTAAATACTCTTATCGCCCACAGCCTGCCCGGCTAAACCGGCATTAATAAAATTATCCTTATACCATTTCAATACCGACCCGGTTGAAGCTTGTCCGGCTTCAACAACCTGGTATCCTTTTAAAATAGCGTCTGCAAAAGTTCCGTTAATTCCCGGTGCATGAAATTCATTATCTACAAGGCTTATATGCAGATGCGATGACCCGGTTATAAGCGCCATTTTCCCAGGTTTCAGGGCATTTACGCCAATAACACCGATATATGCATCAGCACCCCCGGCAGCATCAGGAATATTTTTCTTCAGACCTGTCCGCTCTGCAATACTGTCTCTTAAAACACCGGCTATATCACCGGGTCTTACAACCGTACCGGGAACCTTATCTGGAAAATCAGAAAGCCCCATCTTATTATAAAAAGCTCTTGGGAAACCGTCGTTGTTTGAATTATAAAACCATCTAACTGTAATGGAATTTAAATTTAGGGTTAATTCTCCGGTGAGCATATATGTCAGCCAGTCGGTCTGATCAAGAAATATTTCAGTGTTTTCGTATACCTCCGGCTTATTTCTTTTCAGCCAGAGAGCCTTACAGGGAAACCATTCTGGAGAGACCTTCCCGTAGCCGACAACTTTCAAAACTGGGTCATCAATTTTGGATATTTCCTCAGCTTCATGTGCCGCTCTGAGGTCCATCCACATTATTGCATTTTCGATGGGATTATGATTCTCATCAAGCATAACTACTGTAGGGGAAGTGGCATCAACACCTATACCTTTGATATCTTCAGGATTGACCCTGCTCAAGGATATCGAAGCTCTAATGGCTCCAATTAATGAATCTTCCCATCTTTTGACCGACTGTTCTGCCCAACCGGAATGTGGATAGTGAGTTTTATTCTCACTGATCCCAAATCCTATGCCATTGCCTTTTTCATCATAGATAGCGGCTCTGATACTTTCAGTTCCGATATCTATACCCATCACATAACTCTTCATCCTCATTTCATCCTATGTCTTTATCAGACTGAGAATTCTCATTGCTGCATCTTCATCAGTTACCAATGAATTTATATATCCGCCTCTTAAGGCGCCGAGAATAACCTCTGCTTTATGTACTCCGCCCGCAACACAAAGTCTGTGCGGTATTTTCTTCAGTACATCTAAATCTACTCCGATAAATCTGTTGTTTAACTCAGCATCAAATTTTTTACCGTTTATGTCGATCTGCTTACCGCATAAATCACCAACTGCACCTTTTAAAAGCAACTCGCGCGATTCATCTTCAGTAAGGTATCCTGCTTTAATAAAAGCACTGTCTTCTTCATGGTTTGTTCCTACTCCGAGAAGTACTATGTTAATCTTCTGAGCTTTCTTCATAACTTTGGATATACCCGGTTCTTTCATCAGCATATCTCTTAATTCACTGCTCTTTAGAAACAGCGGGGCCTGAAGTACGCTTAAACCGGCATTCAGTTTATTTGCAATTGTGCGCGCTAATTCATGGCCGTCCGTACTGAGATTTAAATCACCCGTACCGCCTACAATTTGAACGACCTCTATCCCCATATAGTTTTTAGGAGAAAATTGGGTGACAGTATGATATAAAGTGCTGCCCCTTGAGATTCCTATTATTGAGTTATCCTCCACCATAGAGTCAAGTAAAGTCGCCGAGATCTTACCAAGTTGAATTTTTGTATGCTCCTCATCTTTTCCCGATGGAATCACTATTACATTTTCAATATCAAACAGCTTTTTTATTTCTTCCTGAAACATGATTCCCAATGAAGATGTATCATTAACTCTAATCTCAACAATCTTCAAATCACGGCAAGCTTTTAAAATTTTGGAAATATTGGAACGAGAGACCCCGATAGCCTCAGAGATCTCCTGCTGCGAAAGTTCTTCAATGAAATACATTTTCGCAATTTTGATATAAAAATCACGCTTTGTATAATCAAGTCCTTCCAAAATTACATTATTTCCGTTCATCTCGTTCATAGTAACACTCCCTTGCTTATGTGTCAAATGTTCTTTAATAATTTTTTTTAGAACATTTGCTTTTTTATATACATATTTATAGATAATAAGTTATTTTTATCATAATTGATTATAATAGAAAATGCTATTATGATTAATATTCTGAATTGAATTATTATAAAAAGAGAAAATACGATGTAATTTTTTACATTTGATTATTTATTTCTTGAAACGTTCTTTAATTTCGCGAGCTTTTACCCGGTCAAGCTCAGGCTCATTCCCCCGCTGGGTAATATCCCCGGCGGGCATGCCAAGGGTGTCCGCGAGCAGATCACGCACCCGAGCCCCGCAGTAGCCGCCCTGACAGCGGCCCTGCCCTGCCCGCGTCCGCCGCTTCACACCGTCTATGGTCTCAACAGGGATGCCTCGACCAACGGCGTCACGAATTCTACTTTCGGGAACCTGTTCGCAGCGGCAGACAAGACGATCCGCCCCGCCCGACTCTATTCCGATACGCCTTTTTACTTCCTCAGGCGGAAGCGCAAGCACCTGCTTCACAACAGCTTTTCGTACCGGCTGAAAGTCATCACGCTTCGACAGTGTTAATCCCATTGATTCCAGCCTTGCTGCAACCTCAACGGCAATTGCCGGTGATGAGGTAAGCCCCGGGGACTCTATTCCGCAGAGATGTACGAAACCGCGCTCACTTTCGATGATGAAATCTCCGCCGGCGGGTTTGGGCCTTACACCGGCGAACGTTTTTATACAGGCTGACGGTGATATCTCCGGAACCGACAGAACTGCGCCTGCAACAACCTCATCAAGCGCTTCCATATCGGTCGAAGTATCAGCATCATCTTTCTGCCACCGGGCATCAGGACCAATCATGGTATTGCCGTAGACGGTCTTTGTGACGAGGATACCCTTCCCCTTCTTTTTATGTCCGCCCTGCGGAACCTGAAACAGAATGTGATTAATTTCAGGCCCTCCGGTTCTGTCGAGAATAAGGTACTGTCCCTTCACCAGCTGAATCTGTCCGTCCGCAAAACCCGCGGTCAATCCAAGGCCGCTGCTTCCATGTCCCGCGGCATTTACAAGAAAGCGGGCCCTAAACTCATGCTGCTGCGTCTTCAAGTTCCAGCCGGTATCTGCGGACTTATCAATAGTCTCAACTTCATCGTTCAGCTCAAGCCGGACCCCGTTTTCAACAGCATTTTCCCAAAGTGCTATACCGTACTCATATGGAATTATTCTGCCGGTATCAGGAGCAAACAGAGCTGAGACAACCATTTCGTTCAATGAGGGTTCCATACGCTTGAGCTCATCCCCCCTGACTATTCTGTAATCAGGAGGCTGCATACCCGCCTGTCGGTAATTATCAGTACCGGATACAATATATTTTTCCATGACCGTTTCATCATCAGGGCTGAAGCCTGCTACAAGCGCACCGGTCTTCTGATAACTGAACCCAAGTTCACCGCTCAGCCTCTCAAACTCGGGCGCCCCTCTAACAGCCATATGAGATTTTATCGTCCCGGGAGGGATCAGTGCCGCGCTGTGAATGATTCCGGTGTTTGCCTTGGAGGTTCCGCAGCAGACATCGGCTTCCTTCTCCAGAGCGAGTACTGAAAGATTATATTTCGACAATTCACGTGCGACAGCTCCGCCGACGAGGCCGGCGCCAATAATTATTACATCGTATATCATAATGTTTCCAGTTATACCAGTAACTCCTGCGGAATATCAACAGCCTTCAGGCTGAGCCAGATTCGTCCGTAGGCTTCGAGCATCAAATCGATTTTACCGTCAATGATGCTGAGCGTCCTACCGCTGAAATTATCTACAAGCGAAGAAGCCCCTGCGAATCCGGCATCCACGGCATTAACTGCAAGGGTGATGGTTTCTCCCGACAGATTGACCGCGCAGAGACTTTTTTCATCATTGCAGCTGTTGTATATGAGAGCAGCCGGCTTAGGTTTCTCCATACTTAAAAGTTTCGCCTCTTCTCCGCGGAAATGCAGTGCCGGATCAGAATCAACAAGGGCTATGAGGTTGTTAATACCCTTCACGACCCGGGACTCGAAGCTGTTTTTATATTCAAGCTTAGGCTGAAGCTCATCAAGATTAACCTTCGTCCGCTTTATGTTGCGCAATTCGCCGGTAGCCGCGACTCTTCGATGATCATTCGGAAGAGCGAGCAGATCGTTGAAATATATCGTTTTAACGTTTCTTCCCATTATGGCAAAGGCAAGGGTTTCGAAGGCGAGAAAGCGTTCGAGCTCAAGATCATCATCACTAAGTGAAGGCAGAGAATCCCTCGTAGAAATACAGAGTTCATAGGGGTCCCGTCCTTCTATGATTCTCCTGAAAAAGAACTCTGCAACCTCGCCGGTAATCAGATTATTGTCAGCCGAAGTACTTAAGATATCGTCGATAGTCTTAATTTCATCAAGCAGAACAAGGCGTTCATTCTCAGCCGGTTTAAACAGCAGACCAGCCGCAGTTTCGGTATCAATTCCATTTTCAACACAGAAGCGGATGAACTCAGCCTTTGGACATTCACGCACGGGAATTGATTTATATTTAACCCAGCCGCGGTTTGCAGTCACAGCTTCGGTTAAAACCATCCGCTCTTCAAATGTCAGCAGATCCAGACTGCCGCGAACAGACTTACCGTCATGACTCTCGGAGAGTGAAAATCTTATACTGTCGTGAGGGAGATCATACTCATCTATCTTACTGAAAATTCTGCCGATTATCTCAGGATTCTGTGAGTGAAAAACTGCCGGCAGCAGACTGGCAAGAAAAAAATCATGCATCATAGGCGGAGCCGATTCACCCGAGGTCATCTGTTCAAGTACGGTGGTCAGG
>DMKD01000308.1 GCA_003454605.1 Spirochaeta sp.
TCTATCAGTTCCCGTACTAAAGAGAACTTTCGGGGTTCTTTATGACCGGTTTTGCGCGAAAGAAGTCTTGAGCTCAAGGTCGGAGTTACACTCAAAGCAATAATCAGGGATGCACCGATTATAAAGATGATAGTTAAAGGAATCACACTAATGATCAATCCAATTCTTCCACCCATAAATGCTATAGGTATAAAGGCCGCCATTGTTGTCAGTGTCGCAGCCAGGATAGATGGAGCAACTTCTGCAGTACCCTCCTTAGCCGCCTGAATTCTGGAAAGGCCTTTTTCTCTGAATATCGCTACATTTTCCATTACAACTATCGCATTATCCACAAGAAGCCCTAATGCGATTATCATTGCAAGTAACGTCATTGTATTAAAAGTCATTCCAACACTATTCATCCCCATAAAGGCAATAAATAAAGAAAACGGTATAATCAGAGCCGTAATTAAGGCTTCCTTTAATCCAAGAAATAAAAAAAGTACAAGAACGACTATAAGAAGTCCGGAAATGGCATTGCCAAGAACAGCGTCCAGATCCTCTTGTACGGAAACAGCATCATCCTGAATTATAAGAACATCAAGATCTTCCGGAAACAGGCCATCATCGAGATTATTGATAATTTCCTTCACTTCCAAACTTGGTCCGATTATATCGGTTCCTCCGTCCCGATACAGAGAAAGAGTGATAGCGGACTTCATTGCCGCATTCTCTGTATCCAGATTAACCGAACGTCTTGAGTAATTGGTTCTTGGTTTATAAGTCTCTTCAACTATTGCCAGATCTTTAAGAAAGCGGGAACCTCCGCCGGGAAGAGGGATCAGAGTCCTTTTAATCTCATCCAGATTTGTATAGGCCCCTAAAACTCGTATATAGTAATGCAGACCATCCAGAATAGCATCTCCTGAAGGAGTATCCTTATGCCGGATTCTTACTGCCTGGAGTAAATCATCAACAGTTAAATTAAACTCTGCCAGCCTGGCAGGATCAATTGTAATTCTTATTTCCGGGATTCTTTCTCCGCTAATTTTGACATCATTTACGCCGTTGATAGACAGAAGCTCATCCATCATTATATCTGCTGCATCTTTTAGTTCTGAGGGCAGAAGGTCTCCGCTAAGACTGAGAACCATAAAAGCACGGTTAGCAGTAGTAGAAACCTTTATAGATGGGGCTTCAGCTTCTTCCGGTAAATCCCGTACAGCAAGTACTGCCTGATTCACTTCATTTACTTTATCATCTATGTTTACTTCAGGATAAAAATCTATTTGTATCTCAGACCTTCCTGCAAGAGAGGAAGAAGTAAGAAACTCAATATCATCTATTCCTGATAGAACTGCCTCAAGTTTATTAGTTACCAGAGATTCAACGTCTGCAGGAGATGCTCCTACAAAATTAGTATTTACCTTAATTTTTGGAAATACGACCTCAGGCTTGGATTCCCTGGGAAGAATCTGATAAAAATAGACCCCCATAATAATTAAAAGAGCCATCCCAAGATAAATTATTCTATATCGGTTAATGCTAAGTGAGGATATTCTGCCTAAAAGATTTTCTTTTTTATTCATATCGACTCCATTATTCCACGTCTACTTTCTCAAACCATGCAGCGTCTTCCAGTACAGATAACCATGATACCTCTGTATTTATTCTCGCAGCTTCTATTTTCCATTCTGCTCTGGCAACAAGAGCCTGTGACTCAAGAAGATCAGATTCTGATGCCTGGCCAAGATCTCTTTTTGTTTCAATTATTTTGTGATTTTCATTACTTCGAATCAGGTTTCTTTTTGCCTGTTCCAAGGCATCCTGGTTCCTTATAAACTGTTGATAGGAAGATCTAAGTCCCAGGTTTATGGATTCAATTTGATAATCGAGCTTCATCATAGCACTTTTTATTCCCAATTCGAGAGTATCAATTTTAGAATTATCACTGTTATTTGAACCGATTGACATATTTATAGTAAATCCAGTATTCCAGGTGGGGGTGGAATTATTGGAACCAGGAGGTATCTCTCCAAATGTGTAAAGAGGGAAACTATATGCACTTGTAATTTCCGGATCTGAAAAAGCATAAGTTAAGGAAGCGGAATGATCAGCATAGTTTAAAAATGGTTTCAAACTTATATCAAGATTCAGTTTTTCCAATCTTGCTGCGGTTTGTACAAGCTGGTCTATTTTCACCCTCTCTATTTTTACAAGAGGATGGTTCTCATTAATCCAATCTCTTAGTTCCGGAGGTTTTGGAAGATCTTTCATTTCTATAGTATTCTTTTCAAGCGTCTCTGCTTCCATCTCAAGGTTGGCGTTAAACATAAGTTCATACCAGGCTAATCTTTGTTTGAGCATATTCTGAGAATAATTATCTTTTTTTTCCTGAAGGGTTTCATCAGCCGCTGCTAGTGCTATAAGTGAAACTGTTCCGGCCATAAATTTCTGATAAAGAATATCTGAATAATTTTCTGCGGCTTTAACTTCCAGCTCAAGAATAGGCTCTTCCTCCTGAAGAAGCCAGGCAGTTTGATATAAATTATACAGCTTAATAAAGGCTTTTACTCTGGCAGTTTTTACAGACAGTTCTGCGAGTTCAAGAGAATCAAGAGAAAAATCAAGTGCTTCTTTTTCAATATCAGACAGGCCAAGAGGAATTTTAAATGATGCCGTACCGGAGAGTTCTATTTCTTCTCCGAAATCTCCGCCCTCAAGGCTGATGGCTTTTATGGTAGGATTTATGCTCAGGTTAAAATCTTCCGGCCTCAAAAGGCCTGCTATCTCTTTTTCAAGGCGTGCAACCTCTAACTTGGCAAATTCGACGTCATAGGTCGCCTCGATCTGATCTTTAACAGCTTTAAAATCTAGTCCAAAAGCCTGTGAACTAATTAATAATACAATCACAATTGATAAAATAAATTTTTTCATTTTATTTCCTCTATGAATCCTTATACATGATTCATTATAGCATAATATAATACTAATTCTTCACTTATCAAAATTATATATTGCTTTATTTATATATAGTTTAATTTAATACATATTATAAGCAGAGATAGAGTAGTCGTAGGGCATCGCTGTTTGCATTTGATTCGGATACATATTTACAGGTCGAACGTAAACCTTCAATAAGACTTCACTATCATCTCCAGCAGTTTTCTGATTTCGGACCATTTTATATCATGCGATTATCTGTTCTCCTTCCCTGGTCCCCATCTGCTGGCAGGGCAGTTCTCTCAGCTACGGCTATCCAGTTTTCCGGTGAGATCTGCCAGTTTGCAATAAGAATTTTTGAAAAGATAAATACGGATAAGCCTGTCAGAATTACGAACATCACAGCGATGGTTGCCAGAGCAAATCTAACAGCCAATTGCCACCGGAGGCTGTGAATCCTGTGCCCTTGTTGAATTTTATGACTTTCTTTATCTTTCAGCATAACAATATCAGTATAAAGCGAAGATTATGATATTGCACCTGTCTTAAGTAATGAAAAAATGTGACTTAAGTCTGCTGTGTGAATTATGGTTAGAGTGTATATTTAAAAAATGAATAAGGGATTAAGAGTTTTTATTTTTGCAGCAGGCACAGGCTGCCTCATCGCCTCAGGGATATATATCTATAAACTAATCAGCTGTTTTCAAATCTCATCTATAATTAAGATATCTCTATTTTTTCTTACTGGAATCATCTTACTGCTTATCTATGGAAGAAACGAATGATCTATGATTCTCTGAGATAGTGTACATTCTTCTTCAATATATTGAGCTTGTTGATATAAATAATGAAGTATAGATGGATAAAATAAACCTTTAAAAATATTTGATTAATTGTCAACTATTGTCTATAATGATTCTTTTTTATTACTAACAGTAAGAAACTGATAAAAACTGTTTCTTCCATCAACTTTGCTGCTTTTGTTTCGAAATCAGGAGGAATTCATGTATGACGTAGCTATTATCGGTGCGGGTGTTTCCGGAGGATTTGTTGCCAGAGAGTTGTCTCGCTACAATTTAAAGATAATCGTACTGGAGAAGGAGACAGATGTCAGCTGCGGTACAACCAAGGCTAATTCGGCAATTATTCACGCAGGTTACGATCCTGAAGAAAACACCCTAATGGCCAGACTCAACTCTGAAGCGAATCCTATGTTCGACAGGATTTGCGAAGAACTCGATGTTCCTTTTAAACGGAACGGTTCCCTGGTCGTAGCATACGATGAGCAGCAGAAGGCTCACATCGAAACTCTCTATCAGAGAGGCCTGAACAATGGTATTGATAAAATGAAACTCCTCGGCCGGAACGAACTCAGGAAACGTGAACCGAACATAAATCCCGATGCGACAGGAGCTCTACTGGCGGAAACTGCGGGTATCATTGATCCTATGCTTCTAACAATTTCGCTGATTGAAAACGCTGTAGCCAACGGCTGTGAACTTAAGCTCAGTTATACTGTAACTGGGATTTCTAAAAAAGACAATTTTTTCAGGATTTCCGGAGAGGGTGAGCAGGATATCGAGACCAGATACGTGATCAATGCGGCTGGCGTTTTCGCCGATGTCATTCACAATATGGCCGCCGCCCCCGACTTCAGAATACTGCCCAGACGAGGCCAGTATTTCGTTCTGGATAAGAGTGAAGGATCGATTATTAATTCGGTCATCTTCCCCTGCCCTGACAAGGACGGGAAGGGAATCCTGATCACACCGACAGTTCACGGCAACATCCTCCTCGGTCCGTCTTCGGATAATCTTGAAGATCCGGAAGATCTGATAACCACAGCGGAGCTGCTGGACAAGACCCGTTTGGGGGTGAGAAAGCTTATTCCCTCGGTGACTACCCGGAATTCTATCCGGACCTTTGCAGGGATGCGGGCCCAGCCCGATACCGGTGACTTCATCATCCGCGAGGCTCCGGGAACAAAAGGTTTTTTCGATCTGGCCGGGATCAAGTCCCCAGGATTATCCGCGGCCCCTGCTTCAGCCCTGTATCTTATTAGTTTAATGGAAAAATCAGGACTTGAATTAAAGCAGAAGGAAGTCTTCAATCCTCGGGTAGAACGCAAACTCTTTCTGGAACGGCCAGAGATTGAACAGAAAAAACTCCTGAAGGAAAATCCTCTCTACGGCCGGATTGTCTGCCGATGTGAAAGTATCACTGAGGGTGATATTCTGGACGCCATTCACAGACCCGCCGGTGCAATGACCCTCGACGCTGTAAAGAGAAGATGCCGTCCGGGTATGGGCCGCTGTCAGGGCGGATTCTGCGGACCTAAGGTACAGGAGATTCTGGCACGGGAACTGGGCAGATCCTGGGAAGAAATCATGCTGGAAAAAAAACACTCCTACATACTTACCGGCAGGACAAAATAAAATGGAGAAATCGATGAAACCCAACTACGATGTTGTTGTTATAGGCGGAGGACCTGCGGGACTGGCCGCCGCGGTCGAGGCAAGGGAAAATGGGATAAAAGATATTCTGATTATCGAAAGGGATATTGAGCTGGGGGGAATCCTACAGCAATGCATTCATAACGGTTTCGGTCTTTTTTACTTCAAGGAAGAGCTGACCGGCCCCGAATATGCGCAGCGGTTTATCAATAAGGTGAATGAGGGGGGGATAGATACGGTCCTTGATACAATTGTTACCTCGATAACAGCGGATAAAAACGTTTCAATCATGAATACTGATGGAAAGAGGGACATACAGGCAAAGGCTGTGATCCTTGCCATGGGCTGTAGGGAGCGGACCCGCGGGGCAATTGCTATTCCCGGGGATAGGCCAGCGGGAGTTTTCACCGCTGGAGCAGCCCAGCGGTATATCAACATCGAAGGTTATATGGTAGGAAAGAAGGCCGTAATTCTGGGCTCCGGTGATATCGGAATGATTATGGCCCGACGGATTATTCTTGAAGGTGGAGAGGTTAAGGCCGTGGTGGCAAGAAGCTCATTTGCCAAGGGACTTACCCGGAATGTGGTTCAGTGTCTGGATCACTATGACATCCCGCTTCTCTTAAGTCATAATATTGTTGAGATCAAGGGCCGTGAACGGGTTGAAAGTGTTGTCATTGCCCGAACCGATTCCCGTAAACAGGTAATACCGGGGACGGAGAAAGAGTATGACTGTGATACCGTCCTGCTTTCAGTAGGGCTGATTCCGGAAAACGAGCTTTCCAAACTGGCGGGAGTAGAACTGGATCGAAAAACCAGCGGACCTGTAGTAAATGAAAGCATGGAAACCTCAGTAGAGGGAATCTTCGCCTGCGGAAACGTTGTTCATGTCCACGACTTGGTGGATTTTGTCACTGACGAGAGCCGTCGGGCAGGAAAGAACGCCGCTAGTTATGTGAAAGGAGAGTTTAACCGGGAAGGGGAATATGTATATTTAAAGACCTCCGGAGGACTAACCTATGTAGCACCGCACCGGTTCCGGTACTCCAACCTTCCCGAGAAGCTGGATATTTTCATGAGGGTTGATAAGGTTTATGTGGATCATATAATTA
>DMKD01000300.1:0-1206 GCA_003454605.1 Spirochaeta sp.
TTGTTTTTACGTACTTTCAATGAAAAACACCGGCATCGCCGACTCTCTGCTTATTCAGGGGACGGCACCTGTTTTTATTATAATAATTGGCCGGTTTTTTCTGAAAGATCCCTTGAGTAGAAGGACCCTGATAGCAATCATAGGGGTAACAGCGGGGTTTCTGTCTATTTTTCTACCGTCTCTTTCCGGTAGCCGGCTCAGCGGAAACGTATTCGGTCTTATCAAAGCTCTGGCGTTTGCCCTTACTGTAATAGCCTTAAGAAAACTGAAAGATATCGACAAGCTTCCCGCCACAGCAATAGCCGCAATTATAGCCTGCTGTATTTCATTGATTTTTATGGACAGTTTCCGGATCAGCCACCGGGATCTTTTAGTCCTTCAGTATTTCGGGATAATACAGACAGGACTTGCTTTCATTCTCTTCTCAACATGGTCGGGCTATGTTCCTTCAACTATGACCGGTATAATTGTTTTGCTTGAATCAGTCCTCGGCCCCCTGTGGGTATGGCTTTTCTTCAATGAAAAACCGGCAAATATGACATTTATCGGTGGTGTAATTATAATCGCATCATTGGTATTCAACAGCAGTCAGAAGTTATTACCTCGAAAAAGCAAATATAAAAATTCTTATTAAACTCCTGCTTCCACTACGAACAATTTCGCAGGACCGGTGCTTGGAATAACAAATGAAAGAGTGCTTTTATTTCCTGTAAGGGCTGCATCGCCTTCCTTCATCTGGATAACTTCACCGTCTACGATCAGCTCTCCGGAGCCTTCATGCGTATGCTCACTAATCTGAGTCCCAGGATCCATAACCAGCTCATGAAGAAAATCCGAAATCATCCTCTGCTCCGACAAGATTAGGCAATGCAGCATCCTTGCCGAAAAACTATGTTACCCTCATTTTTCCCTTTCAACCGATTGTATCGATAGTCGCCTGCCCCACATCATCTCTTCGGAGTTTTAAAAATGCCATTATTTGCTTCTGTTAAAAATTTAAAATATATCCGGACACAGCTGTACCGCCTATACCTCGATGGTCTGCCAGAGTCCGGCATGGAAAGCATCCATAGAATGTCCCGCACCTACCACGAATATGTTGCCCGGGCCACTCATAATCAGGTATTTGTACACATGCAGGAACTTGCAAAGACATTACTTGTCAAGACCCGGGAATCATCACTCAGTGTTGAAGGCTCCCCGGAG
>DMKD01000300.1:1253-5343 GCA_003454605.1 Spirochaeta sp.
CAGAAATATGAAGGATTATAAACCACTATAATCCGATAGAAAGCAAATTCAATCCAGGGATATCCTGAAAATCTTTAGTATTTTTAGTTAATACAGGGAAACCATTCTGTATGGCCTGGCTTGCTATCCATACATCCTGGATCCTAAAATCAGCACCACGGCCCGTCATGCGTAAAGCGGCGGATAATCTTCCAAAAATCGAGCCTGTATCAGAATCAATAGTCAAAACCGGTTTCTTTTTCAATCGTTCGAGGGCTGCAGCTCGTTTTTGTTTTATATTCTCACTATCAGTAATTTCCACCCCGAATGCTAATTCCGCAATAGTTATCGGTGAAATAAAAACCGGTTCAGCACCTGTAATCATCTGTACATCAGCTGGCGATAATTTTCCCCTTTCAACATCTATCCAGATGCAGGTATCTATCAGGACTCCCATGGATCAGTAACCTCAGTCAATCTTTCTTCCAGTTTGCTGTCCTTTTCCCAGGTTTCTCCAGCATCCGGCGAAAGAGTTCTGTAAAGATCAGACATGGCTTCCATTGCAGTCAAATAAGGTGCTCCCGGAAGGATTCTTGCGATCTTATGTTTATTTCTGATAAGTATTATCTCTTCTCCCCTGAACTCAACTAAATCAAGCATAGTCTTCAATTTCCGGGAAAAATCAGTTACTGATAGTGAAATCATATTACACCCCCTACCGATTAGAACATATCAGATAATCTGATTAAATACAATTATCAAGTTGTAAAAATGTGATTTAATCTTTTTTCAGCCTTCGGGTATATAAACAGCCTTAATTCCTTTCTCCGCTACATCGCCTAGGGTTCATCAATATTCTTGATAATAATATAATCATTTGATACCAGCCCACCGTGGCAGGACAGACAGCCGCTGGGGCTTCCCTCGGCCATGACCTCTCCCTCGGGGCTGTACATCGCCCAGAACCAGTCGTTTGTCTCAGGACTGTAGCCCTTAACCTTGGCCATGACTGTCAGCTTATCTATTTTTTTGGTAGAGGTGTAGTTTTCCTTCACTATTATTGAACCGTATGGGACCTCGCCAGTTGTAACGGGCAGTGCGTCATAGATATCACGGTTGGCAAAAACCTTATGCAATACACCATGAGGCGACTGCCCCGGCCTAAGACCTTCATGACCGCTCCATTGACGATAATTATTAAAGTCACTGTCTTCGGTTATACGCTGCCAGAGTCTATCCCCTGAAATCTCATCGGCCGACAGTGGCGTTAGCTTCGGCTCATCCTCAGCTGCACAGGAGAAAAATAATACGCTTAGCATTAATAATATTATCACTTTATTCATCATCATGACTCCAGTTCTGTTACAGGTATCAGCAGGGTAAAAGCTGTGCCGCTGCCCCTGTTGTTTTTCACCTTTATCTGGCCTTTCAGAGCATGAACATCAGCCTGGACAGCATCAAGACCTACGCCTCTTCCGGATATCGAGGTAACCTCATCCCGGGAGCTGAATCCGGACTTGAACATTGCTGCAAGGATCCGGGAAGGGCTGTTTCCACCGGTGCTCAGCAGACCCTTCTCGACCGCCTTCAACTCAACTGCATCAAAATCTATTCCCCTGCCGTCATCGGAGACTCTGATCTTCAACTTATCCTCATCAACGTCAAACGACAAACGGACTTCAGCTGTTTCCGGCTTTCCTGCCGCTGTACGCTGAAACGGGTCTTCAACTCCATGATCTATAGCGTTACGAACAAGATGAAACAGGGCGGGCTGGATTTTTCTTAATCCGGGAATATTTGATGAATTGGTTTCAAATTTAAGGGATGCATTTTTACCCAATTCGGCGGCCAGCTCAGCCGCCATCTCGGTAATTCGGTCTCTGAAAACTGCTGTTTCAGAGCTATCATCATCAGAACTCACTGAAAATTTTCTAAATCTTTCAATAGTATTCTTTATCCCGGTGATCTCTGTTTCCATTGCATTTATCAATTCTTCTACATCAGGCGGGGTAGTATCCGTCGCCGAACCATTTCGAAGCGCATCAAAATGGCTTTCAAGCTGATGCGATATATCTTCAAGACGTCCGAATTTCAGGTACCTGGACGCACCTTTCAGTGAATGCGTTTCGCGAAATACCTCGGCAAGATTGCTTTCATTGTTCAGCTTATCGAGGCTGCCGCTGATAAGCATGAAAGCCACTTCAGCCGATGCTATAAAATCCTCAAAAACGCGGGGACCGTGCTGCAGAATTGCGGCTATCTGTTCAAGCTCGGATTCTCTCATCATCTTCTCAGCTTCGAGTGCATTCTGTGTTTTGATGATATCGGTTTTATCCTGAAAAAGAACCATCACGTTAACTACTTCATCATCTTCCAGGATTCTCTGAAATCCTGCATCTATAATTATCTCACGTCCGCTTTCAAGTTTTAAGCTCATATCATGGATCGGATTTATCTCCATTATCATACTAAGCGCCGCAGTTTTATTATTAAACAGGAAATCAAAAAACATCTCCATTTCCTGTATCTGCTGCTCAGTAGCAGCGCCTTCACCATAGATAAAATCGATAAACTTTAATCCGGCTATTTCATCTGTTTCAAACAGTTCTTTCAAATAAAATGAGAACTCATCGGTTATTTGATAATCCCGGTTAAGAAGCAGCAGCCCCTCGCTGATATTATCAAGATACTTACGGCTTTCTTCTAGTCTTGCCTCTATTCGGGTCTTCTCCAGCTCCATCAGCTTACTGTTTTTTAATCCCTGGATCATTTGATTAATTCGGCCGGACAGCATCCCGAGCTCGTCATTCTGCTTCATATTAATCCGAATATCAAGATCGCCTCCGCCTACTCTGGCAACAACATCCCCGATTGCATAAACCGGGCGAATGACTATCCGCCTCAACATAATCAGAACCCATACAAATATAACCGCACCGACAACAAGAAAAAATGCTGTTAGCAGATTTCTCGCGGATGCCACCTTCGCATAGACATCGCTGAGAGATATTCTGAAATGTGAGATACCACGAATAAAGTGATCATCCCCATGGCAAACCCGGCAGTCGGCATAATTCAAAATCGGGAAATAGTATTCCATCTCCTGAGCATCTTCATTAAGCATTACCAGAGGTGTTTTGAACTTTAAAACCTCCATAAACCCGGTGTCCTCGATCATGCTGCCCTCGAGCCTCGGGGTAGGTTCAAACATTACTCGATCCTGAAAATCATTCACAAAATCGAGGGTCTCATAGTTACTGAATGCAAGGCTGCCGTCGCGGCGATAGATCTCATATTCAATAAATTCTTCCATCTGCCGCAGATCGCCCATCGTCTGATTGGCAAGCGGGGCTTCACCGCTGAGCATGATATTTCTGATAGTATGGTTAAGGACCTGTGTATTTAACGCGAGAGTCTGTTGAGAGGCTTCAAGCAGATTATTACGCTGATTTAAAACTGAGAAATATATGGAAAACGTGACACTGACGGCAAGTATTATCAGCAGGACCGAAATGACTTTGACCTGGATTGAGCCGGTCGTTCTCACTCAGCCCTCCTTTATAGACACATTAATTGAAAAAGGGCCTGCATCCGATTCATAGGGAACCGATATTACTGGAACACCCTGCGGCCAGTTAATGCGGTAATTATTTCCTGTGATTATACCGGGCAAAGAGATTGCAATTCTATATTCCTGGAGTTCCTTTTTGGCGTTCCCGGCAATTATATTCACCATCTCGCCTACTCCGTCCAGGATCTCGGCACCTAAAGCAATGTATTTCTTACCCTCCAGTCTTGATACCATCTCGATTGCCGTTTCCCTGGATAAACTCAAGACCAGAGCTCCGGTGGTATCACCCGCCAGACCGATAATGGCGGAGACTCCTCGCAGATCAAAGGGGTCATCAAGCACGAAGGGCTTGCCGGGTTTAACGGCAGCTTCCATATATTCATTAAAAAGATTCAATGAAGCATTTATGAAAGGATTGATAAATTTAGCATCCATGCCACAACCTACCCTGAACCTAGATAGGCCGAAATTTTATCCCAGAGGATTGGTCCCTTGATAGGCTTCACAACATAATCGGTAACACCCGAGGAGATAGCCTGA
>DMKD01000417.1 GCA_003454605.1 Spirochaeta sp.
TTAATATAAATTTATTTTCAACAGCTTTTAGTCGATTATCTAAGCATTCTTTTCATTAAAATACCTTCAATATTTCTTCTTCCATCAATTACAGCCATAATATAAAATTTCTTATTCTCAATCTTATACATTAAGTGCCAAGGAGATATAATTATTTCTCTAAATCTTATTAAATTTTCATTTTTTAATTCTGGGATTATTCTTCCCTGCTCGGGGAATTTATTTAATTGCTTTGTACTTTCCCTAATTTCAAAATATTTCTTTAATGCTATTTCAACAGAATCATTTGCTATATATTCTACTATCTCGTTTAAATCATTTCTTGCAGTTTTTGTCCATATTATTTCCATACTCACAAGAGCCAAGTCCCTATTTATTTTTCACAGCTTTCAATTTTGTTTCAATCTCATCAAAAACTTCTTCTTGGGAATAGACATTTCCATTTTCTATATCCTTTTCACCTTCTGCTAGTAATTTTAAAATCCCAAGACTATTTCTCATTTCTTGATATGATTCTGTATCCATCAACTCCGAATCATTCATAACGACCAGTTGAGCTGTTTGGCGGCCGAGCGCCAGCGAGGGATAGTGGCTCCGCCACATCGGCATATGCAATACAACCGGAAGGCACAAATACTTATCAAAATAGTTCCAAAAAAGAGAATTTATTACCATTAATAATAGAAATTATAATGTAATATATCCAAACTAACTGATTTAAAGGAATATTAATGGATCTGTCTAAATATTTTAATGATAATTTTCCTGTGGCTGCACCGCTTGTCGGTTTTCCAGCTGTTCATCTTAATAAATCTACAATTAAAGAGAATCTATACAACAGTTCCATTCAGACTGATTCCCTCATCAGAATAAACGATCATTTTAATCCGGATATTCTTTTTACCTTTATGGATCTTGCCGTTGAAGCTTACGCCCTTGGAGCGCCTGTAATCAACAATGACATGGAATCCTCAACTGTTAAAGAGTATATAATTGATAATTCATCCGATCTTGAGAATATTAAGAATACCTTCTTATCGGATAATGATAGAGTAAAGGTTTTCACTGAAACAGTTAAAAACCTTAAAGAAAAATACCCTGAAAAACCCGTGGCGGCTTATGTTTCCGGGCCGTTTACACTTGCTGGGCTTCTTATGGGCGCTAATAATATTGCTCTTAATACTGTTTTGAAAAAAGATTTTGTTATAAAGAGCCTAGAGCTTACAACTGAAGTAATTAAACAATACTCCAACGCACTTATAAATGCCGGAGCCGACATGATTGTTGTGCTTGAACCATCAGCAGTTATGCTTTCTCCGGAAATGTTCCGTGAATTTTCAGGTATATGGGTAAAAGATCTTACCCAATCGCTTAATACTGAATTGATTTTACATATATGCGGAAATACAGAACATTTAATTGAGCCAATGTGCGAAACAGGGGCTGCCGGGCTTAGTCTTGACGCAGCAGTTGACCTGCCTGCAATTTCAAGTAGAATACCGGAAAAGACATATATAATCGGAAATATCGACCCTGTCGGAGTGATGTGTGAAAAAAGTCCGAAAGAAATCAAACAGGATACAATGGCATTGAAAACGGCAATGAAAGATTATTCCAACTTCATAGTATCTACAGGATGTGATCTTCCGCCTGAAACACCAGCAGAAAATATCACAGCTTTCATGGAAGCAGGTAAAACAATTTATTAAACTGTAAATATAAGGCTTCTACAGGTACCATTATAGTTTTCAATTACAGAACTCCCATTCAGCCGCCTGGTAAAAAATAACCAGGTTCAAATTTTCAACTGAAGTTGTTATGATTGTTTTGGACGCTATGGTGAGATAACTAAAATAAAATTAATCCCAGTGAAGCAGAACCTTCCCCGACTGACCAGAGCGCATGATGTCAAAACCTTCAAGGAACTTATCCACAGGAAACTGATGCGTGATTATCCCGCTGATGTCGAGGCCTGTGCGAACCATGGCTGCCATTTTGTACCAGGTCTCGAACATTTCNNCTTTGAAGATTATTTCACTCCAGTCGATTTCGCATGAGCCTGAAGGGATGCCGAGCAGTGAAACACGGCCGCCGTTGTCCATGAGGGAAAACATCTGCTTTTGTGCTTCCGGCTGACCCGACATTTCCATGCCGATATCGAAACCTTCAAGCATATGAAGTTCGCTCATAACGTCGGCTAGGTTTTCACGACTGATGTTTACGGCCTTTGTCACTCCCATTTTTCGGGCAAGTTCGAGGCGGTGATCATTGACATCGGTGATGATAACATAGCGGGCCCCGGCGTGACGGGCAACGGCCGCGGCCATTATCCCTATAGGACCGGCGCCGGTTATCAGTACGTCTTCACCTACGAGATCGAACGACAGAGCCGAATGCACGGCGTTTCCGAAGGGATCGAATACGGCTGCAATCTCATCGGGTATATAATTGTCGAGTTTGAAGGCATTATAAGCGGGCAGTACAAGATATTCGGCAAAGCAGCCTGTTTGGTTCACGCCTATGCCGCTGGTATTTCGGCAGAGATGACGCTTGCCGGCCCGGCAGTTACGGCAGTGTCCGCATGTCAAATGTCCTTCGCCGGTCACCCTGTCACCAACTGAGAACCCGCTGACCTCGCTGCCTAGTCCCTCGACAACACCGACAAATTCATGCCCGGTTATCATCGGTACCGGAATTGTCTTCTGCGACCACTCATCCCAGTTGTAGATGTGGATGTCGGTGCCGCAGATCGCGGTCTTTTCCAGCTTGATCAGGACCTCGTTCGGGCCTGGGGTCGGCACCGGAACTTCTTCCAGCCAGATGCCCTTGGCCGCTTCGCGCTTGACCAGGGCCTTCATCGTTTGCTGCGCCATCGGGGTGGAACTCATCAGGGGGAAAGCGCGGATTATAGGGTGCCGCGCGGATTTCCCATGTTGCGCTGCGGGTGCAATGGCGGAACGAAAGGCGTGCGCCGACGGGCGTTTCGAACGTGCTGCAAACAGCAGCGCCTCCTTGATTCCTGGGT